>CALIGR010000137.1 GCA_938021445.1 uncultured Candidatus Altimarinota bacterium | reverse complement strand
TTTTCTAGCTGCTCTAATATTTCTAAACCGACCGTTGCCTGCCCTTCAATGATCTTTTGATGATCAAAAGGGGGCACCATCATGGCTCTCTCTTTTTTACAAAAATCTAGTGCCGCATGATTGGCCTGATCAAAAATATCTCCAACCAGCTCAATCGTTATATACTCACCCCCAAAGTCTTTGGTTTTCCCAATCTTTTGTTGAGGCGTTGTCACGGGCATAAAGACCGTCCCGTGAACCTTGAAATGATGACAAGCAAAAGCAAAACCTTGCGCGTGGTTTCCAGCAGAGGCACATGCGAATTTTTGTGAAACATCGCCTTCATTTTTATTCATAACTGAAGACAGAAAAGAAAATGCACCACGTATCTTGTAACTTCTCACGGGAGTCTTGTCCTCACGTTTTAAGTAGACATTGGCCCCATGTTTGTCGGATAAGTATTCTGAGTACTGCAGTTGCGTCTCAGGAAAAAGGTCTCTCAGTTTATTTTTTGTATCGGTGACGCGCTCAATAAAGTTCATCTTAGATCTTTTTAAAATAGTCTTGAAAGCTTCCTTGTATAGTTTCAAACTCATGACTTAGTACAAATCCCCTGTGCCAAAAGACATTATCATATCCAAACTTATTCTTAGATTTCTCAATTTTTTTAAGGTCAACATCTTTTGATTGCTTCAAATCAATCGAGAAATTAATACCTACCCCTGAGTGCCTCTCATAACTGAAGACCTCAATCGCTTCAACATGCCTCCAGCATATTTTTTGACGGTAGCTAGAGAACACTGTTTTATTTTGGTAACCATCCTGATCTAAAATCAGCTTCCCCCTACGATCCAACACAAAGCACAGACTTATTAGGGATACTAAAAACATAACCCAAAACAGAAACTGCTCCTGAAAATGAAAACTCCCCAAACTGCTTGATCCATCTCGATAGGCTGCCAAGTCAACAAAAACTTGAGGCATGAAAATTAAGGACGCCGTCCCAAACAAGAAAAACACAAAGAGTGTTGGCCATAACTTGGTTTTCACAACAATTGAACTAGCGCTCATATTATAAACGGTTAATTGTTATTTTCTGTGGCAGTGTCTCCAGGAATCTTTTAAAATCAGCGGTTGAAAGCTTCCAAGTGTCGGTGTTTTCATTGGGATGAAAACCAAGATGGTTAAATTTATTTTCTAATAAATCTTGATCAAATAAAACCTCAATGTTTTCGGCTTCTGAAAAAATAAGTCCAAACGGAGAAACCGCTCCTGAATAAGTATGCAGCATTGACTCTAAATAGCCCTCACTGCAAAATCCAAGACTCTTTTCTTCAAAACGTGCTGTGAGATCTTTTATGTTAACTGTTTTTGTTCCTTCTATCACGACCAGGTAAAAATTCTTTTTCTTTTTATCTCTGAGAAACAAACTTTTATTTTCAGGTATTCCCATTTTTTCATATGCCCCCAAAGTTTCTTCAACCGTGAAAAATGGCTCATGCTCAAATGCCTCATAACTGATGTCATGGGTTTTAAAATGTTCGGCGATGGATGTTTTTGCGTTCATGGTTTAGGTAAGATCCATATAAGGGTTGTGGGCGACTTCCCATAAGTGTCCATCTAAGTCTGCGAAGTATCCAGAATATCCACCCCAGAAGACTTTTTTACCCGGTTTTACTAATTTTGCGCCACAATTAACGGCTTCATCCAGCACTTTATCTACGGCTTCCGGAGAACTCTCGTTGTGAGCGATCGTCATACCACGAAAACCCGATCCAGCCGCTTCTACTTCTGCGTCTTCTGCGAGTTTATCCCATGGATAGAGCCCGAGCAGCATCGCTTCATTCCTGAGTTTAAAGAAAACAATACTGTCGGTATTTTCTTTCACCGCGAGTTCAAACCCCAGGTCTTCATAAAATTTACGAGAGGCTTGTAGATCTTTTACTCCGAGGCTGATAATAGAAACTTTTGATTTCATGATTAAATAATTTTTTAGGGTGTCATTCCGGACCTGATCCGGAATCTCAGGGACTAATACATAAAGACCTTGAACACCTGAGATCCTGAATTGAATTCAGGATGACATTATTATATTTTAGCTAGCCCGAGCTTCACTATCTCTCCATCTATCTCTGACTCATGTTCTCCCGTTCCTGATTTAATTTCATTAGCTAGGACTTCTCCGGCAATCAAATCACTAAAATCAGTCAGGGCTTTCTCTATTTTCTCAGAACCAGTCTCAAATGAAACAGTTATCCGGTCTGATATTTCAAAACCAGAGCTTTTTCGCAGCTCTTGGATCGCCCGAGTTAAGTCTCGGGCTAAACCTTCTATCTCTAGGACTTCTGTGATTTCTGTATCGAGTAAAACCACTACTTCTGGAGTACTCGCGGCTTCTTTCCCTTCTTCGGTCATAAAGGTCATCTCATACTCGTCTGCTTCTATTTCTTCGCCCCCGATTTCTAACCGTCCGCCTTCAAGAACTTTAAAGTCCCCAGATTTCCCGGCTTGGATAATCCCCTGCATTTTTTTCCCAAACTTGCGACCGACTTTTGAAGCGTCTACTTTGACGACCTGCTCGGCGATGCCTTCTGTTGATTTCAGAATCTCTACGCTTTTGACGTTCGCTTCAGCTTTTATCGTTTCAAGGTCTAAGACCGTTGCGTCTATATGATCCGATACCGCAAGTTGCAAGGCACTCAATGGCTGTCTGAGTTTTATTTTCTGACGGGCGCGAATCCCAGCGGCCAAACTCACTATGTCTCGCTCGAGATTAATTCTGATTTCGAGCTCTTTGTTAATTCTAGATTTATCTGCAAACGGAATCGTTTGTAGATGCACTGAGGCGTCGCCTGCATCCCCCAAACAGTTGAGGTATAACTGGTCCGCAAAAAACGGGCAGATCGGCGCCATCAGTTTGCTGATCTGCATCAACACATGATGTAGTGTCGTAAACGCCGCTTGCTTGTCTTCGGTCAGACCCGAAGCCCAAAATCGTTTTCGGTTTCTTCTCAGGTACCAGTTATTAAGTTTGTCGACAAACGGTGGAAGCGAACGGCAAACTTTTTCTAAATCGTAGTTATCAAAGTTTTCACGATAGTCTTTCATCAGTGTCTGAAGCTCAGACAAGATCCACTCATCCAGATCATTGGATGATTTTGGTTTTATAAAATAGCTACGCAACTCTCCCGTATGGCACGGTGGATAGAGTAGGTATGATTCTTGATCTGAAGCGTTATTCATAAAGCTTTCCATCCCTCTCACTACACCACCATGACTCACCACCGCTACTTTTTTACCTGGATGATTTTTACTCACTTCAGTTACAAATTTATCTAACCTTTCCATCAACTGATCGAGTGATTCACACGATGGATTTTTTAGGCGTTCGGTTATCGGTCCGTATTTTTTTCCTTCTAGATCACCGAATCCAATTTCTCTGATGAGATCTGATTCTATAATTTCACCGGTGAAATTTAGTTCTGCTTTTAAGATTTCTGTTGTTTCTCTGGCTCTCACAAATGGAGAGGTGATGATGACGTCTATATCTTTTAAGTTTTTCGCTGAGTCTTTGGCCTGCACTCGTCCTTTTTTTGTCAGGTGGTGGGGATTATCTTTTTCCCCCGAATAGATCCGCTCAACATTGTGCTGCGCTTCTCCGTGCCGGACAAAACAAAGCTCTGTCGGTCTCCAGTTATCGATATTCGCATAAAGAGATAAGAACTGATAGGCATTTTTAAGTGGAAGAATTAAGTTTTTTAGCACTTCTTCTACCTCTCTTTCACTAAACCTTAAGTTTTCACCTTTCGTCGCTACCGGCGACTGGAGCAAATAAAATCGCATCGCATCCGCTCCGTATTTTTCAAAAATGATATTCGGATCTGGGTAATTTTTCTTAGACTTCGACATCTTCTGTCCGTCTTCAGCCAAGACGATCCCGCTACAAATCACGTTATCAAAAATTGGCTTATCAAAAAGAGCGGTCCCAAGTACATGAAGGGTATAAAACCACCCTCGCGTTTGATCCATCCCCTCTGAGATAAAGTT
>CALIGR010000136.1 GCA_938021445.1 uncultured Candidatus Altimarinota bacterium | reverse complement strand
TCCTGGGTGGCCCACATAACCGTGGCCATCAAATAAGCCGCTGAAGCAATCAATATTCCAAAAATAACCATAGCCACTAAAACTTCCACCAGGGTGAATCCTGATTTTTGAGTAGGAGCTGATACGTTATTTTTGTTCATTGTTATTGTCGTTCGACTAAACCTGAGTCACGGTAGATCTTTAGTGTTTTTACCAAAGACACTTCATCCGCCGAAACCGGAAGTGATATATCTGGCGTAGCAATGGTAACTTCTATAAATGTTTCTGTCGTTACCGCCGTTCCGGCATTATCTGGAGGGCTTGGGGCGTCATAAAGGGCTATGTCTCCATGAGGTGCGCTAAATAATAGACCCACTGTATTTAAAAGCCCTCCAGAGCTTCCTTTTATTTCTCTAATTTCAATGCCATTTTCAAACTTCAGCCCCTTTAATCCAGCTCCCAAGCGTCCTTTTACGGTTATGTTTTTGTAGCAATCGGTACTGGTGTCCGTCGGATCTTGCGGCATGCAATCAAGCTCAAGACTCGTTCCACCTTGATTGAGCGTCAGCATAAAAGAACTCGACTGAGCCCTCGCCAACGAAAAAGCTTCCGTTAGGCCCGTCTCAAGTATTTTTGCACTATTTTCAACCCTTGCGCGCTTATAAAACTCTCCATAAGCCGGCACAAAAACCGCAAAAAGAATCCCAATAATAACGATAACCACAAGTAACTCAATGAGACTGAAGCCGCTCTTTTTCATTGAGTCCATTTCTTAAGTTTTAGTGAACGTTTTATGACTGAGTAAAGAGTTCGTTCATCTGGAAGATTGGTGTCATAACCGCAAAGAGTAAGAAGACGACTCCAACCGCAACGACCACCATAATGACGGGCTCTAGTATCGTTGATAGGTTTTTTAGTTGTGCGTCTACCTCCAGTTCATATTGATCTCCCAGTTGCTTAAGTACGTCTGATATGTGTCCAGACTTCTCTCCAACCTCTATAATTTCTGAGACAACCGGATCAATGTTTTCCGCCTCTGCAAAAGCTTCATGCAGTGTGGCTCCTTTTCGGACTTTGAGCTCTAGCGCTGCAATATCCTGACCAACTATTTTGTTTGGAATAATTTGAGAAAGAACAATAAGTGCCTTATTTATTGGAATTCCAGAGGCCATAAGTGCTGCAAAATTCTGACTAATTCGGACCGTTTGAATATTTCTAACCAAAGACTTAATCACTGGCAGACTCAAAATAAACTCATCCCATTTCACACTCCCTTCCGGAGAGTTCTTCCAATTAATAAACATAAAAACCAAGAAGGCGATTACCGTCAGGATCAGCCACCAAAAAGAAGTAATTACATTCGACATTCCGATCAATATTTTGGTCGAGAGCGGCAGATTCCCTCCCAGTGAAGTGAAGAGAGACATAAGCTTTGGCACGATAAAGAGCATAACCGCCATTCCCGCCAAGAAAAGGGCGACAATAACCGTCATCGGATACATCAAGGCCGATTTAATCTGCATCTTAAGCTCGATGTTTTTCTGCAACTGGGCCGCGAGCGAATCCAGACTTTCTTCAATCTTCCCGGTAAGTTCTCCCGAGTAGATCATTTTCACCTCCGAGGCCTCAAAGACTTTAGGATACTTCTGAATGCTCTCAGAAAAAGAAAGTCCATTGTGCTCCATGTCGTAAGTAATCGTATTTATTATTCTTGCAAAGTGGACGTTATCGGTGCGCTCCCCAAGCATTCTCATAGACTTGATAAATTGCACACCAGAAAGCACTAAGAGTTTTAATGAGTGAAAAAACCTCGACTTCTCTTTCGGTGATATTCGAGTGAGCTCATCTATAAAAAAATCATTCACTCGAACATACCACGGATCATCAAGGCGATCGGTGACACCATAGATAACCGTTCTTTTTTTCGGATCACGCACGTAGCTCATAAGATCTTTTTGATCTAATGGCTCTAACGCTCGGTGAGACAGTGATGATTTTTCTCGGTTCATTAAAAAACTATTCAACCGTATTTGGCTGACTTAAGGCGCGTAAAACGACCGTCATAGATAATTGCTCTACCCCGTTGACTTCGGCCGTTTGAAAATTTAGACCATCCATCATAAAGAAACGACTATGGGATTCTAAACTTTTAAGAAATTTGAAAAATTGCTCTGGATTATTCGGCCCAGTAACAGAAAAATTAACCGTTATCTGTGGAGCGCTCAGTTCCCCATTGACCCCCTTAGTGAAACTCAACGTCTCAAAGGCAAATCGATGCTGTTTAGCGAGCTTCTCTAGATCAAAAATAAGCAAATCCTGGCGGTACCCCTCTGGCACTTTCTCCAAGATTTCTTCAGGCGTAAGTTCCGAACTCTGTGAACTCTCATTTCCAAGTGATTGCTTCTGGGCTCTAAGAGCTTCTAGCTTTTTTTGTCGAGCTTCAAGTGTCTGCTGAACTTTTGATATTTGTGCTTGAGAGGTCTCGTTTTCGTTAAGTGTTGGAAACACCCAGAACCCATAAACGGGAATGCACGCGAAACAGAGAATAGCGAAAAAGGTTTTCATCAGGTTTTTAAATTATCGTTTGACTGGTGTTTCAACCGAAGCTTGTTGGTGAGTGAAGTTAATATTAAAATTATATATATTCCCAAACTCCCCGCTACTGCTCACCGTTGAAAGAAACGGGTTTACAATTATTTTTTGAGCTTCTGAGTCTTGCGTTAATGCCGACAGCAATTTCCCAACAGACTCAAAGCTATTAGACTCTGCGTTTAGTGTTATATTTTTCTCTGCGGTTGTGAGTGAAACGATTTTAACATTTGATTTTTGACCAACGTGCTTATAAACATCTCGGTAGACCTGTGACCACTCGGTCCTGAGGCTTTCCGCTTTATCAAGGATACTTTTAGCTTCATAAATTTGACCAATTTTTTCTTGCTTTTCTAGCGCTGTAATCTGACGGTTCACCTCGTCCAAACGCTCTTTCTCAGCCGTAATTTCTTTCCCAAGCTGATACCTCTGAAACCCTACAAAAGCCGACATAGCCACGGTTACCAAGATAAAAAGAAGCATCAAGCTCGATAAAAAACTAAAACGTTTTTTAGGTTTTACGACTTCAGAGGGGACTCGATTATAACTCATTTCTTTTTGTTTTTTCGGCTAATTTTATAGCATTCCAATTGAAAATGGAAAATTCAATAAGTTTCACTGGCCAAAATTATGGCATATTCGCGCTCGGAAGAAAAATTTTGC
>CALIGR010000135.1 GCA_938021445.1 uncultured Candidatus Altimarinota bacterium | reverse complement strand
TGGAATCCATATCAACATACACACGCTTGAGCTATCACTCATGCAAAACGGTTTTGAAGGCGAAGAACTAGAAGCTCTAAAAAAAGAATTTGAAGCCTTAAAAAAGAAAGCTGAACCGATACGAGAGCGATTACTGGCTGAGGAGGCGCCAGAAGAGACTTCCCCAGAAGGCTTAATGACAGAAGCCTTGAGCCTTGCTAATGAAGGAAAACATGAAGAAGCCTTTGTGCTTTATGTTCAAGCTGGAAACGCCGGCAGTAAAAAAGGCTATCTTAATGCTGGCTACGCTTATTTAAATGGAACGGGTAAAGATATTGATAACTTTAGTGCGGCAGGCTATTTTGAAAAAGCTTTTGACCTGGGGAGTGGTGAAGCCGCCTCAGAACTGGCAAGACTCTATGAAGTTGGCCTTATTAGTGAAGTGGACGTAGAAAAAGCCCATGCTCTGTACTCACAAGCTATTGAGCTTGGAGATACTCGACAAATTACTTCTAAAGGACTAAGTAGGACAAGCGAAGCTAGGACACAGCTTGAGACTGCTAAGTCGAAAGCATCGGCACAAAAACTAGCTGGTGACGCTAAAGTTGATCCAGGTTTGCGAAGAGCTCTCAGAGGAACTGAGCCAGAATCAGAACCAGATCCAGCACGAGAACCGGAGACAGGAGCAGAGCAAGCACCAGCACCGGAGACCCGTCCCGAAGAAGTGTTACTGGGTGAAGCTATACAGCTGAGCGCCAACATAAATCCTAAAAATATTGAGGCCTTAAGAACAAAATTAAACACACTCAAAAACAAACTAGCCAGACTCAGTAGCGGTCGTCCAGGAAATGAGTCAGAGGAGAGTGGTTTTATATCGGCTGCAAACGGCGCCGTAACACACATAGAAAGCCAAATTTTAGCGTTTGCAAAAGCTCAAGATGCTGAAAAACGAGCTAAAGAGCTAAAATCAGAACAAGAAGCACTTGAGCAAGGGCTCCCGAATCTACATAGTGATATCCACAATGCTCTGACACCAGAAGCCGTAGAAGCGGCTGTACGTGGATTAAGAGAGCAAAGAGCTACATTTGTTGCTTCTTATGATGAAACCAGTGTCCCAGAGAACGTGGACCGTGCACTCGGTGTCGCCGAAGAAAAAATAAAAGAGCTAAAAGTAGCTCCAAAATTACTCGTTATTAACCGAGTTGCGGAAACACTTGAAGATACAGAATATAGTGATGATCTAAAAAACACACTATTATCAAATAACGTTCAACGACTTGAAGCCGCCATCGAAGATTTCTGGTTAATTTTAGGTATTGATTCAACCGAAGCAGCCGCTAGAAATCATGAAGAAAAAATTACGGGTGCCGAGGTACAACTAGCGAAAATAAAACGATGGAAAGCCGTAAAAAAATTCATCAGTGAGACTGAGGAAAACTTGCTTCAAGACAGTCTAAGCACAAACGGCGAGTTCAACCAAGATTTAAGAGATCTATTTGATCAAGCTATTAAAGACGGAAAAAAGCTACTAGAAGCATGTGCTGTCGGGTCACCAGCTAAAATCAAGCTGGAAGAATTACTCGAAAAACTAGAGAACAAAAAACCAAAAACAGCTACAGAAAAGGCCGCGCTATATGTAAAGAGACTCAGAGAAGAAGCTTAAGTAAAATCCAGAACCAAGATTAAGTAGATTTAAATGATTAAGTAGATTTCAGACACCCTAAAAGAATCCTTTAAATTCTTCTAATCTTGAAAATCCTGGTTCAAACTTTTTGTATATTTATCCCAAAATATCACTTCCTACCGCTCGTTCTACAATTTTTCTCAAGCGTTGTGTCGCGAAGTCATCATCTCCAGAAGTTGGCGATGGTACTGGGATGATAGCCGGAAGGGCTTTGCTACTAAATTTTTCTATTTGCTCGTCATTGAAGGTCTTGTAAAGACTTTCATCAACAAAAACGACGGCATAAACTGACGTATGATTTTCATCATCCCGAACGTCACGAAAGAGGGCTTCTACTTTATCTCGACCGGCTTCATTGGTCGTCACTCCAAAGGTATCACACCCAAGGGCTTTATAGAGAAGCACCGAGCTTGGGTTTCCAACGACTGCGAGTTTAAAAGTATTTTCTGACATGATCTAGAAGTGTTCGAGTCTTTTGTAAATAGTATCGGTATCGAGTCCATGAAACTTAGCGTACATCACAAACTTAATCAGCTGAGCGTTTCGCATTCGTCTCTCGAAGTAGTTTATCAAGACCGCTATCGAATCAATTGATCCTGTCGCCTCTCGGTTGAGCCAGTCTTGGTAGTAGTGATCAAGCCCTCGCTCAAGTTTTACGAGCTTTTCCGAATCACTGTCACTTTCCTCTATCTCATCAAAAATCCGCCCAAGCTCCGTCATCCGTGCCTGTCTGGCGAGTTCTTCAAATGTTTCAATCTTAGAAGCCTTGTCTCGAGCGAAGTGACCATAAGGCAGATGTCCTTCAGGTGGTACGGCTTCACGGTTTACGAGCACTGAACGTGCTATGGTTCTCACCTGATTTATATTAGCGAGCATGGTGCAGAGCTCTTGAAGAAAGTCATCCCCACTTTCTTGAGCGACCGCCTTGAGGTGATGAAAGTAAGCCTCATCCATATCGTACTCTACGAAGCGGAAATCTTCTGTTTTATTAAAAATGTCCTCGGCTCTGTTAACCGATTCAATTAATTGGTAAGGGATACTCCCGCTCGGCCTTTTCTCAAACACAATCTGATTTAGGTCTGTTTCCGTTAGGTTTCCCAGTTTTGAAAAACCTTCATCTGTCCCAAAATCACTAAGGCTCGTTTTATTTTCGACTAATTTTTGCTTAAGAGCTCTTTTTAGATTGTTGAGATCAGACTGAAGCCATAAAAAATCCATTCCTGGATGATCATTGAGTCCGGACTGAAGTAGTTCTTTCGTCTCAAAAAGACCCTGCCCAATAATCCGGTCAAAATCAGTGACTTCGGTTTCTTGATCCAGATAATCTGAATATTGCAGCTCTGAAAGCACGCTAAAAGCGGCCTCAGCATCCACCGCTCCGACCATCCGATCTAATCGGTTTACGTTAAGCAGCCGTGGCTCTAAGCCTCGAACTTGGCCACAAATACCAATAAGATCTGACATGAATAAGTTTTATAATTTAGTAAATCTACACCAGTTTTAATTGGGAAGCGATAAAAATTTCAAGCTCTGAAGCATGAACCGATCGCACGAGGTTTTTAAAAGTGTTATCCACCTCCGCTTTTCCATCTCGAGCGATAAATCCTCCACCCATCTTATCATCAGACTCAAGTTCAAAATCTCCAGCTAGATCTTTCATCAAGCTTAAGCGAGAAGCTGGAACTAGCATTGTTCCTTTCGAAAATGGGAGTGATTTAACCAAAGAAGAAACAATTTCTTGGTACGTTTTATCGTCTGATTTCTCGAGCGAATCGAGTAATTTTCCCATAGCGGTATCAATTCCTTTTCGTTTAACTGACGCCGAACCTTGCGCATTTTCGCGTCGAGCCATTGACGTCGTCTTGGCATCAACAGACTGAAGTGCGGCTTCTGTCTTAGCGCCTAAAGCCTTAAGCGCTTCCGCTTCTGATTTTGAGGCATCCGCGTCTAGCTGTTTTTTTTGTTCAGCTGTTTTCGCTTCGATTTTTTCAATCTCCGCTTCGTTATCCGCCGCAATTTTTTGAATAATATCCTGTAGGGACATGTTTTAAATAAGTGTTTAGAGAACAAAAAGTCTTAGAGAAGCACCAAAAGAAGCGCTACTAGTAGACCGAAGATCGCGTAAGTTTCAACCACTACCGCTTGGATAATAAGACGACCAGTAAGACTTTCGTCTCGAGCCATCGCTCCAATCCCTGAAGCGGCTACTCGTCCCTGAAACCATCCAGAGAAAAGACCTGAAACTCCCATTGCGACACCAGCACCAAGATATTTAGCGCCTTCTAGAGCTGTAATTGATGGCTCTCCACCGAGAAGTCCTGCGCTGTTAAGGATCAAGATAGCGATCAATAGACCGTAAATCCCTTGTGATCCAGGAAGAAGCATCATGAGAAGTATTTTACCAAAGAGTGCTGGTTTTTCACCAAAGACCCCTGCTCCTTTCGCTCCTGCGGTTCCAATTCCGATTGAAGATCCTCCTCCTGCTAGACCGATTGAAAGACCGGCTCCGAGTACTGCCATTAAGATTGCGTTTTCCATCACGTTTTTAAAAGTTAAAAGTTATTAGATTTTTAAGTGTTTTTTTATCGTTCGACATCTTGAGAAAAACGGGGTTAATGTCAAACCTAAACCCCAGCTTTTGAGTCAGTTTTTACGACTTGAAAAAAAGATATTTAGACTGCCGAATAAACGGCTCAAACTTTTTCCCACCTCCTTCATAAAACTTACCGAAGAATTCAATAAATTGAAGTCGCCCTGAGTGAATAAATGCCCCAAGGAGAGAAAGAGAGAAATTTAGGAAGTGTCCAAACACCACTACAAATACCGCCACGATGATTCCAAGCACTGGGTTTGGCATCATTTCATTAAAAATTCCAGCCGTTAAGTTCATCGCGAATCCAACCACTCCAGTCGCGAGACCAAGAGCCATAATCCGTGAATAACTCAGTATATCTGAAAGATAATTGGTAATATTATAGATCCCAAGGACGCCAAACACTGGCTTCAAAAGCCAATTTTTCTGATGTCGACCTTGTGTCAGTAGTAGCGCCACAACTCCGGCTATCGCTATATATTTAGCGGTTACTGGATCAAGACCAATTTGCCCAGCTAAAGCAAAGACCCCAAGTGAACCAAGCGCAAAAATCCAAGTAGCGGTGTCAAAGAAAGCTCCATCATAGTCCTTATTTTTGATCTGCTGCAAGAAAGCCAAGATCATCCCAAACAGGAGGTGTATCACTCCAAGTGTCAGTGACAGTAGTAAGAACGTAATCGGCCCAGAGCCTTCTGTTGGCGTCAACATTTGGCCATAAAACAGACCCGTATTTGGATTTACCAAGAAAGGCATTTGTTCTGGCGTAAGGCCAAAATACCCTCCCAAAAGAATCCCCCCGACAATAGCAGCCATCCCACAGTAAAGAAGCAATCGCAGAGTGCTTTTGGCTCCCACTGAGAACTGACCAAATAGCAAAAAGAATAAACTAGTAAAAGTTAGAATCGATCCGTATCCAACATCTGAGAGGCAAAGCCCAAAGAAGATAAGAAAAAATGGCGCGAGCCATGGAGTTGGATCAAATTCTTTATTTTGAGGCAGTCCGTACATTTCTGTAATCGGCTGAAAAGAATCAAGACTCCATTTATTATTAAGCATTATCGGTGTCTCCTCTCCTTTTTTAAGGGCTACGGCTTCGACACTAACTCCACCAGCGAACGCATTTTTAACCCATTTTTGAAAATCAGGCAACGCCGTTGACATCGTCCATCCTTCAAAAGCAAAAGTCTTTTCTGATAGAAATATTTTTTGCTGAAGATCATGTTTTACTTTATTCCAATCTCCATATTCGTATTGAATTTTTAGATCATCAACATGAGTTGATAGTTCTTTTAACTCAGTTTCTGCTTGAGTAATAGTTCTTTCTAGCTGCCCTTTTTTCTTCGCAAGAGATTGCTTAATCTCTGCCGGCGTTTGGCCTGCGTAGCCTTCAAATTGACTCGCTAAATCAAGCGACTCAAATCCATATGACTGACACTTTTCTTCGATGAAAGGAACCAGATCGTTTATCGCCGTAATAGCAACGTATCCAAACTGCTTATCTCGTCCGAGGTCTTGTAGATCAATGAGGTTTGACTTAGCTGAAACAGACTCCAAGAAAGATCTATGTACGCTCAAAGGCACAAAACCAATCCAAGTTTGTGTCTGATTTGTTGTGTAGCTCTCACTCAGTGGCGCTTTGAGTCCTGAAATATTTTCAAGAATTTGCAGTTGTGTCGGTACTTTCTCCAACTCATTCTTCGCTCTCACTAATACCTCCTCACGATGCTCTACTTTATCTACAATATCGAGCGTCTGTGATTTAAATGCTTTTAGTCGCTCTTTTGACTCTTTTTCTGAAAGCACCAGCTTCCCACCAGACAACATCTGATCCAGCTTTGATTTTTTATCGGCGTAAGAAGCGAGGAAATCAATGGCAAACTGAATTCGCGCTAGCTCAACCGTTTCGGTATGATCTGCACTTGGCTGCACTGACTTTGAAATCAGCTCTGGATCTTCTTCTACCTGCAAAATTCCACTCCTATGAATCTCCCGCATAAGGACGTCATAGTGCTCTTTCAGACCGGCCACTCGTATTTTTTGAAGGTTCGCTTTCATGAATGCTGAAAAATCACTTTATTTAATAAGTTCTGACACAAAATAGTTTTGAATCATCGACATCTGCTTATCAAGCTTTGACATCAACTCTGATTCCATTCTCCCCGTCGTTTGAGTCCCTTCTGTAACTAATTTTTCATAATTAGCCCGAGCCTCAACTTGTCTCGCTTTGAGTTTATCACGAGATTTTTCTCGTTCTTTTTCAAGATTTTGACCTTGGGCATCTTCCAGTTTTTGCTGGTAAACGCTCAGATCGCTTCCTTGCTTTTTAATGGCTTTTTCAAGGTCTTTTTTCGCTTTTTCCTCAGCTTCTAAAATCTGAGCCAAAAAGTCGTCGTTTGTAGGGTTGGACATGGTGCAAATATTACAATCTTGCGGATTTTGTTAAATTGGGGGCAAAAGTCAATTGAAGTCGTTCGATTTTCTCAGAGAACTTCAAACTCGATCAAAAAAACCTCTCTGCATGACTTCCGGCTCAAGCTCTACGTCATGCCAGAGGCGGAACTGCTCAATCGCTTGAAACACCAGCATGGCGTCTCCCGTCACGACTTCGGCCTCCGCCTC
>CALIGR010000134.1 GCA_938021445.1 uncultured Candidatus Altimarinota bacterium | reverse complement strand
ACACCATACTTAAGAAATCTTTACCTTGCCAAATTTTTTTGTTTTAGGACAATAGCGTTTGATGAATTGGTCAGGATCTAGAAGACCTCGGAGAGCAGGAACCTATGCTCGGCGTCGCAATCGCCGGAATTGGTTGCCTTTTATTTTATTTATATTGGTAGTCGGTTTCTTTTTGGGAGTGCTAGTGTTGCTATTTGCCAACTTGTTTTCAAATGTGAGACAAGAAACAGTTTCAGCGACGATTACGGAGATTCAAGGGCAAGCAGAGTTTTTATTAGCGGAAAATGAAGAAGAATGGAGCCGAGCTTTTGCAGATCTTTCGTTTGTAGAAGGGGATTCGATTCGAACTTCTGGAGGCAGTAAAATGACACTCAGCTTCCTAGAAAACAACGCGATTACGCTTGATGAAAATACAGAGATGAAAATAACTAAAATGTCTCAGAACTCATCTGGACGAAAACAAGTTTCATTTACTCTGGTACAAGGGCGCGCTTGGAGTTACGTAGAGGACAGCGATTTTCAGTCTCATGACGATTCGTTGCTGACAATCGACACCGAGCGATTAAAACTAAACGTTCGGGGAACGGCCTTTGATCTTTCCACCACACTCTCATCAGATATAGTTCGACTTTTCTCTGGAAAAGTAGATATAGATGTTTTTGGTCCAGACGAAGATAGTAAACCTCAAAATGTAACGGTAGGGGTGGGACAGCAAATAGAAATAAAAGAAAACACGTATGATCTTTTGGTTCAAAAAGCAGACTTATTAGAAAGTCTGGACCGTGATTTTGAAGAATCGACTTGGCACGTAGACAATCTCAATCGTTTCTTCCCAGAAAAAGCACAAGAGATTCAAAATCGACTTGAAGCACAAGAATTACTTGAACAAGCGAAAATTGAAGTTGGAACCGGGTTAGAGCCACTTGCTGACAACGATCCAGCCGCTGAGCTGACCGAAACCGCAAGCCTAACGGCACCAACGGTAACTTCTCATACAAATGGACAAGTGATCTCGTCGACCGTTGATCAGATATTTATCAAAGGGACAGCGCCTACGGATGCTTTCCAGATACAGGTGAATGATTTCGCACTCGAGCGATTTGAACCAGGGAATGCAACCTGGCAATACATCGCTTCGCTTGAGTTTAAAACGCTTAAGCCGGGACTCAATACCTATAAAATCTTTGCCATTTCTCGAAATGGACAGCGGTCTCCGGTAACCACACTGACGCTAAATTACGCTGGAAGTGGGACTCCAACATCTGTGGCACCAGCGCCAGTTGTCGCAGAAGTAGTGACACCAGCGGCTCAAAAACCGGCACCAGCGGTGACAGGTCCTGGAGACTTTGCCGTTCCAGTAGTAACGACTCCTGAAGTTTTTTCGGTTGATCCAAATGCCACTTATGAGACGGCCCAAAGTCCGTTTACCTTTTTTGGAAAAGTTTCAGATCAGACACAAGCGGTCGAAATCAATGACTTTAGACTTAAATTATTTAAGCCAGGAGATACAGAGTTTAAATATATCGCCAACGCCGTTGGTGGAAATATGAACGTGGGCGAAAACACGTATGTCATCAAAGCTTTTGGTCCAAATGGGACGACGTCGCAGACACAAATAAAAATTGTTTATACTCCAATTACGGTGGTCGAGTAAATGCTCAAATTTTTTACCTACGAACCTGAAATAAAAAACGAATGGGATGATTTTGTTCTGTCTCACGATTCAGGGTCAGTGCACCAGGTTTCGGCCTGGAAAGATTTTCAGACTCAGATCCCTGGCCGGGGACAAGTTTTTGGTTTTGGGGTAAAAAAAAATGAAAAAATCGTGGCAACAACCTGGTGTGTGAGAATGGAGATGGGTAAATTTGGAAAATTTTGGTATTACTCAGCCAGAGGGCCAGTGGTTGATTTTGAAAAAGACAAAGACGCTTTTGAGTTACTCGTGTCGGGAGTCAGTGAAAAACTTAAAACAGCCGGCGGCGTTTTTTGGCGCTTAGATCCTTACTGGAAAAAAAGTCTTAAGGGAAACTTTAAAACGGCCACACAGGATTATCAGCCAACGGATACTCGGATGATCGATCTGACAGTACCAGAAGAAGAAATTCTGTCTCAGATGAAACAGCGGGGTCGTCGATTCGTCCGCAAAGCCGAGAAAGCCGGAATTGAGATTGAAGCTATTTCAGGCGCTGACTTTACAGATCAAGACCTTGAAGACTATCATCAGCTCAACGCCGAGACCACAGAACGAGACGGATTCTCTGGTCACGATAAAGACTATTATAAAAATTTCCTGAGTCATCTTTCTGATTACACAGTGTTATTTTTCGCAACTCATGAGGGAAAAAGAATAGCGAGTGCGATTTCTACCTTTTGCGGGGATAAAGCGATTTACTACTTTGGCGCTTCCACGTCTGATCGAGAACTCGGAAAACTCAATGCCCCGTCACTTCTTCAGTGGGAAATGATGAAGTATGGAAAAAATGAGGGCTGCAAAACTTATGACTTTCTCGGAATCGCCCCAGAAGGGGTCAAAAATCACGCGTATTCGGGCATTACCCAATTTAAAGACGGCTTTGGTGGTTATCGTGTGGTTTACGCACGAGGAGCGGAGGTCGTACTAAACTCGATGTGGTACAGTGTGTACCGAGTGATGAAAAAACTAAGATAAAGCGGTTCGTAATTTACGAATGTATTCGTCAGCTACTTCTTCACCGCAGTAAAGATCAAAAAAGGATTCAAGGGATGACTTACAATGTTCGGCCGAGAGCTCCGGCAAGCTAGTTTGGTCTTTGGGGGAATCACAGTCGCCAATAAATATGGTAACTTCTCCAGAGCCACTTACATGGTAAAGTAGTGAGTCAATTCGAAAATGTACGTCTTGAGCTTGAGCAATAGTTATTATGCTCTGAGCTTGAGTAAGAAGATCATCAAAATTTTGGATACCTTCTCCAATCACTCCGGAATGGATTAGATGATTTCTTCCTAGAGAGGAATTCACAAGCGCGTCCACAACATACCCATCGCGATTTCCAAAGCTCATAAAAATTTTTTTCCTACAACTATTCATTCGATAGGTCCGGTATGTTGGCATTCCTGTTTTCCGAAGTTTCAGCCACTGCCTTACTGACTCTTCGGCGTATTCTTGATATTGGTATTCTTTGAGCGCAAGAGTTTGTTTTTTCTTGCCTAAACTAACTATAACTTCATGTACTTTACCAACAGATCCGACTCCTACTAATTTCTTAATTTTAAATGAGGAGTTTAGTTCGTTTGCTTCTGTTTGGTTGCCTACTAAATGTTGAATGAGCCTCACTAATCCGTTGACGTTATTGTTTTGGGCCTCCTCTGCTAGGTCGCAGGTTTTTTCAGATGGATAATCAAAAGGTACCGTCGCTAGCCATTTCATTTGCTTATTTTAATATTTATTAATAAATTGTCAAATAATTAACTTAGAGGTTTTTTTGCCGAAGCCTTAAGGTATGTTTTGAAATTTATTCTATTTTTTATACAAATTTTAAATCTTAATCCTTAAAACATGACCTTTACACTTCCAGAACTGACTTACGATCATGGAGCGCTTAAGCCATATATCGATGAAGAAACGATGAAAATTCATCATGGGAAACATCACCAAGCGTATATCGATAAAGCGAATGTGGCCCTTAAGGGGACTGAGTGGGAAAACGCTTCAGCTAAAGAAATCCTGACCGATCTCAATGCCCTTCCAGAAGACATTCGGGACGCGGCTCGAAATAACGTTGGAGGACACTGCAATCATACTTTTTTCTGGCATATCATGTCTCCAGAGGGTGGAGGCACACCACAAGGGAATTTAGCCACAGCCATTGATGATACGTTTGGAAGCTTTGAAGCTTTCAAGAAAGAGTTTGCTACGGCTGGAGTGACACAATTTGGTTCTGGTTGGGCGTGGCTCGTACTCGATAAAGAAGAAAATCTAAAAGTTATTTCTACCGCCAATCAAGACTCGCCACTCTCTCTCGGCTACACTCGAGTGATCGGCTTGGATGTCTGGGAACACGCTTACTATTTAAACTACCAAAACAGAAGACCTGACTATATGGACGCTTTCTGGAACGTCACTAATTGGGAACAAGCCGAAGATTGGTTTAACCAAGGTGGAGTTTAAAAAATTTTTATCACAATGTCATTCCCCGGTTTAACCGGGGAATCTTTGGAGTGTTGTAATTACTAGACCGAGAGATCCCCCGATCAAGTCGGGGGATGACAGTTATGATTGTGAACTTGTTTTTTTCTTTATGTAAAACCGGTAATATCCTACAAAGTTACTCGTCAAAAAAACCGATTCGAGAAAGACCGCTGCGGGACTAAAAATAAGAATATTGAAAACGATCCAACAACTAGTTCCGCACATCATGACTTGTCGTAGGTGCTTGTCAGATTTTTGAAAACCAGCAATCGTAAATAAGTAGTTACAAAAGAGTGCTAGGATATCGGTTGGGGCTTTATAGTTATAAAAAAAGACCAGAGTCGCGAGGAATAAGAATCCATACATGATTTTTGTATCCGTAGAGAATATGCAAACAAAAAATCTTATAGCCGCGAGAGTAATGAGTAGCCCCGCGGTGTTTTCTCCAAGTAAAAAGAGATGTACGGCAACAAAAACGGTCGAAACGACAAAAAAAGCTAAGAGGTGTTCTCGCTTTTTCATCTGATAAGAAATTATATCAGAACACAGCGCTAGTAAAATGAACCCTTGTGAAATCCAAAACGCATTCCATCCAAAGGCTGGGGCTTGAGCGAAGTAGTTTTGAAAAAGTTCAATCACGCCTAAAACTTACTAAAAAACTCAGTGGCGACAATCTGATTGATCTTGAGGAAATCGTGATGGGCTTTTGTAGAGACGTCCTGAGGGCGTCTCCCTTCCGTTTTATCATAAGCGTTCTTCGTTTCATGCTCGAAAGACACATTCAATGTGTCTCTACGGTTATTAATCAGTTCTCCAAAAATCTTATTATTAGTCTCAACATCGCCGCCTTCTATTTCCCCAAAGTCTTTAACTCGTGTGAGGCCGTAGTCTTCGGGAGTGAAGTAGCCGGTATGGATTTTTTTGTCCAAGCCGGATATCCAAAACTCGGTCTGCCCTCCGATCGAAATATCATCCAGTCCAAACTCCATATCATGGACAAGTAATACATTGCGTCCGAGATGAGCGCAGACTTCTGCCAGTTTTTCTCCGACAGATTCATGCGGCACACCGATCATTTGCGCCGTGAGATAATTGACCGGGCTCAAGAGCGGGCCGAGATAGTTGAAAATAGTCGGATGAGAAATTGATTTTCGGATCGGAGCCAGTGGTTTTAAACTGGGGTGAAAAGCGGGAGCGAAAACAAACGCTAGATTTTTAGTATCCAGATTTTTAATAACTTTTTCTGGCGTATCTGAAACGGTGTATCCAGCCGCTTCGATGAGATCAAAACTCCCCACTCGCCCGGAAGCGGCTTTGTTTCCGTGTTTGGCGATTTTAAAATCCGCAGAGAGCTTCACCGATAGAGCCGTAGAGAGGTTTATGCGCTTTTTCCCGGTCCCCCCAGTCCCACAGACATCAAAGACTTTTTGCTCTGGGTATGGGACTTTTATTTTCCGTTTTTCAAGCTCGGTGACAAATTCCAAAATATCACTGACGGTCTCTCCCTTTTCGTGTAGTTTAATAAGAGCGTCCTGAACCTTTTCAGGTTCAGTTTCAGCGTTATCGAGGATGAATTGGGGTAGGTTAGACATCTTTTTTAGATTTTTTATCTAGGTATTCATAAAATTCTGAATCTTTAAAATCAATATCTCTTAGGTCATTTAAAAAACAACGATCTACTTTCTTGCTTAATAGAATTTCAGCTGTTTTTTTGAAGAGCCCATTAAGTTTTTTTAGTTGTCCTATTTTAAATTCTGGCTCAAAATCATATTCGTAGTGTGCTATAATTTTGTCTCTTAAGTCTTTATATTTATTAAAAGTTTCTTGGTTATCTTTAATTAATTTTTTTAACTTACTTTCAGCGGTATTAGCCATTTCGCTATCTGACACTTTTTTTATTTTATTCAAAAAGTTCGGAAGACTTGCTAGCTTTTTGATATTTTTATGGCGTTTAAAGCTTACAACTTTTGTTTCCTTATCGATTTTTACGCCTTCATAAAAACAGAGAACCTCTAAAATATAGTTATATATGACACTCTGATATACTTTTTTAAAAGCAAAGTCAGACTTGAAACTTGCAGAATCAGCTTGTTTCATTTTTTCTATAAGATCAAATAGCAGCAAAACTTTAGCAATCGAACGAATCACCTTATTATGAATTGTCGTGAGTTCATTATTCGTGCTCATAAATTTTTATGTGATAA
>CALIGR010000133.1 GCA_938021445.1 uncultured Candidatus Altimarinota bacterium | reverse complement strand
GCCTGCGGAAAACGCCCCGTGCCTTTTGACGAAGTTTCAGATCGTCTTTCAGAGCTAGAGGAGAAGTGGGGGAAAAAAAATCCGGTGACGTCTTCGGAAATTGGCGAAGATGTAGTGAGTGTCCTTCGTGAGGTTGATGATATCGCTTTTATTCGCTTTGCCTCTGTTTATAAAGAATTTGAAGATATTGCTAGCTTTAAAAAAGCGCTTGAGGGGATTTAGTTTCGAGACTCTCGTTGTGCGCCTGGGCATTGTACCGCTTCAGCTCCAATCTGAGCCCCAAGTTGAAGACTTTCTTCAAAGTTTTTTCCGTTTATTAATCCAGAAATAAGTCCGGCGCGGAAAGCGTCTCCAGCCCCAGTTGTTTCAACAACAGTATCCACGGATTGGGCGGGGATATTTTTGATTTCATCTCGTTGTTGCCAGATCACGCCTTTTTCACCAAAAGTCTGTATGAGATGAAGATGTTCTGGTATTCGGCCAGACATCATTTTTCGGTAAAACCCAAATTCAGACTCGTTCCCAATAAGTATATTTGAATGTGTCAGACAATTTAAAAAGTCATCGCGATCCCAACGAGTGATATTTTGTGAAGGGTCTAATATAACGGTAGCGGTTTTATTGTGAGTTCTAAATTCAGTTAAATGCTGAGTCGTACTATCCGGTGTCCCTGGTGAAAAGATAGCCATTTCAAAATTACTTAAAACTTCAACAGATAAGTGATCTGATAGTGTTGTATCTTCTATATTTTCATATTGATTTGGCTGCCAGATAACTAGCTGCTGATGAATTGTGTCAGAAGCTTGGTAGCAATGAGCCGTATAATCTCCCTGAGGGCCGTGTAGCGTATGCCCAAAGTCTTCAAGGACCTTGCGGTAGCCTTTGTGTGTAAAATCCTGACCAACACTTGAGAAGATTGTGGCCGGTGTATTCAGTTCCCCAAGCCAGTACGCCATGTTTCCGGCAGTACCACCTCGGTACTCTTGTTTTTTGTTTGAGACATAGGTGGCATTAAAGTCGGTGATTTTGTTGTCACTTACGTGAAGGGCTTCTCTGAAATCTTGAGTAACCTGAAACAGGACATCAAAAGCAATAGAGCCATAAACAAGAATTTTGCCAGCACTCATGAATTTTTATTAAGGGGTATTAAAGAGTATTAAAGGATCTAGAAGTAGTTATAAGGGTTGTATTTGCGTCCGTTGATTCGAAGTTCAAAGTGCAAATGTATTCCGGTTCGCCCAAAGACTCGCCCCGTATTTCCCATAAGAGCTACGATTTGGCCTCTTTGGACTTTTTGCCCGACTCTGACTTTAACAACATTGTTATGCGAGTAGAGCGTTTTGACTCCACTTCCGTGGTCGATGACTACGTAGTTCCCATAACCTCCATTCCAACCACCAACTTTGGCGATTTCTACAGTTCCACCAGCGGCGGCATAGATTGGGGTATTCATAGAGTTAGCAATATCAATGGCATAATGGCCTCTTCGATAGCCTTGAGTGAGGACCCCGTGAGCCGGTCGAATGAGGGTCCCATTCCAACTGAGCCCATTACTTGAAGACGTGCTAGGCGCTATGTAACGTCCGTAGTTTGAATTGGTTGATGTGGTAGTAGTGGTGGTTCTTGCTGGAGTTGTGGTCTGGGTCGTATTTCGAGCGACGGCGACAGGTGTTGGAGGAGCGGCTTTCGGTTTTACGTAGATTCGATTAGCACCAGGTAAAAACAATTCTTGGTCAACTTTTACGGTATTGTTTTGAATGTTGTTATAGACCAAAATTTTCTCGCTTGCTAGATCATGATTTTTAGCAATTTCGCTGAGTGTTTCATATTTTTGGACCTGATAGTAGACGCCATCAACTGGTGGGATTCGGAGTTCAGTATTCGGGGCAATCGTTTGCCGTGAAGTGAGTTCATTCGCCCAAAGAATAGTCTTAACCTCAAGACCAAACCGATGCGCAATTCGGGTGATATTATCCCCAGGTTTTACCGTGTATTTAAGGGCTTCATTTCTTCGGCTTTTAGTCATAACTCCACCGTCCTCATTTCGTTGCAGTCCGGCAGTATTGACTCCAACGGTGTTTTTAAGGAACCCAGGAGTCTCAATCAAAAAAAGATCATTAGCGCTGTCTATGGGTCGGAAACTCTCCCATTCAGAACTAAACCAGGCATAAGGTGGCTGAAAGGCGAGAAAAAATGCGAGCAGGAAGCTGACCGTGAAAAGCTGAATTCCAAACGGCGAATTGAGGGCAGCGAGGAAAAATCTTTGAGGCATTTTTAACTCGCAGACTTTACACTCCAACGTGTTTTGAGTCAACTAGGGTTGGAATTGTTCACGATAGAGTTCCTCGGTGCGTTCAGCTAGGTTTCTGATGTCAAAAGATTCCGCTCCAAACTCAAATCGATTGTTCCCAGATTGGATGACTAGTTGTCGTGCTTTTTGGTCGTTAATATCGTATTCAAAACTTAGTTTATACCGGTTTTTTACGGTGGCCTCTTCAATTCGAAAAACTTCTAGGGATGATCCTTTTTGTGATATGTTTTTTGGCGAGATTCTGAGATCAAATTTTCCAAAATTTTCAGCAATTTTAGCAACGGTGGCTTTAAATATAAGCGCTTTCCCGATATCAATATCTTCTTCTGGCTCATTTACCGCGAGTCCTCGGTCAATTTTGATAAGAATCCCGACCAGTTGTTCAATACCTATATTTGTTTGTTTGGTGTCTTCCAGTTTTATCTCTATGAAGTTTTGTTGATTAATTGAAAATTTACCGCTGAGCGTTTTTTTGTTAAAGAAAGCTTGAGCAAAACGAATTTGGCCACCAGCTAAGAAGAAATTAGCACTGCTAGTGTCGATGTTTCTTTTTTGCAAAAGGGACTGCAGCTCTTCTTTGGAGTCGATGAGTAGATCCTGCTCACTTGGCTCGTTGTTCACCGGCTCTTCTTTTATGTCAATCCTTAGAAGATTTTGTATGAGCTGATTTTGAGCTTCAATCGATTCAACTTGATCACGGTCATTGAGGTATTTTTGATACTCACTTACAGCACGGATGGTGCTGATTTCTTTTGGGGTAAACAGTTCTCGCCCAATTCGTTCGAGTGCCTCTTCAACTTCGAGTGTTTTAAAAATATCTTTGAGTGAAAGTTTTGCGTCTTCATTTTCCTGAGGGTCTTCAGGATTATGCAATTGATCAAATAGAGCCAGTATAAATTGCGCATTTTCAAGCGTCTTTTCGTTATGCAGAGAAGGATCTTTTTTAAAGACACTCATTTCACTGGCGACAATTTGGTTCAGGCTCGTTAAATTTGCGGGCTCTAACATTTCATCTGGAAATTTTTGAATCAAGTGCGTATAAAAGCGTCTTAGATTAGTAAGCCTATGAGTTTGATCTTCTTGCGAGATTTGTTCGAGTTTAGTTCTGAATTTTATAAGCTGTTCTTCTATGAGGGCTTTTCGGCCCGAAAGTAAAGATTGGTTTAGATCCTCGAGGGCCTCTTCTAGTAGGTCAAAACTTTCAATTTGATAATATTGAGACTGCTGCCAGATAGGAGCCATTGGATCATATTCATTACTAGAAGAGCCAATCTTGAGGGCGATTAGATAATCATCCCAGGGTTTTCTTTTTTCAGGATGGTTAATGAAAAATTCTATAAATTCGGTTGAGATCAAGTAATCTTGCAGTCGATCGATAGTGTTTTTGCTTACTTGTCTTTGTGGATCAATGGATCGGTAAGCAAACGCGCCTACGGGACTAACGGCCTGAAGGAAGCCGTATTCTGATTTCATTGATTGCGTGTATCCTACGGCAAAGAATCTCTGTACATAACTGAGGGATTGTTTGGCTCGGCCAACGAGGCTACCTGGGTCAATCGTCGACCACCCAAAGATGGCTTTTTGAGCATATTTTTCTAAAGAGATATTGAGTGCCTCTTTTTGCGATTGTGCGGTTTTTCTTAATAATTCGATTGATTCAGATGACTCAAACTCTGCTGAGAGTTCCGTCAATCTCAGCTCTTTTTTTTGTTTAGTGTAAAAAGCTTTTCCGAGACTTTCAGTAATAAGTTTGTCTCGAAGCCGAAGGGAATGATGGGGTGGGATAAAGAAGGCATTACGGTTTCCCGGCAGCCACAAATATCCAGGACTGTGATCCGTGTAAACAGTCGTTATTTTTTTTTGAGCATCTCTGTATGCGTAGAGGCCACCTCCATAGGGCGTGATCGTGATAGTGTCGATTTGAAATTGTCCCGTCGTAGCGGACTCTCTTTTTTCCTTTGTATTTTTGTAGTCTGTGGGAGATAGATAGGTGTTGTCCCAGTAAAGCCATCCAGAAATCAGTTGCTTTGTACTAGGTTCAAATTCAGAATCGGGTCCTACGATGATAAGCTCTCTTTGCGGGCTCAGGTGAAAAACTGTTTTTTCAGTTTCATTTTTAAATGGAGCCTTTTTAGTACTCAATTGGACAAAAGGGCTTTCTGGTGGGTGTTTTTCGACTCTTTGTCGTTCAGACATGACGAGTGCCACACAAAATATTAGTGCTAGTGGAAATACAATCAGCGCTCGTCCAAAATTCATTCCCCTTATTCTAACAGATTTAAGCCTTTTTTGCTAGAGTTTAAGAGGCTAGATTATGGCTTGAATCAGCTTCGGCTTTATCTCATTTGCAAAATATGGTAATATTAATAGATTTTAATCACCAAAAACTGCCTCATGGCCGAAATAATTGAAAATTCAAAAAGCAGTAAATTCGAGCAGATTATCAATGCTGGAATCGATACAGATGTCGATTCAGGGTTTGGAGGCGCTCTCGATCAGATCAAAGTATCAGAGAAGATCAAAGAGAATGCAGGAGAAAATATAACGGGTACTACTTCAGGAACACAAGATGATAGTTTTGGCGGGTTAGCGATTGTTTCGGCCAAGATTGGATCAGTGCTTCCTCAATCGGGAACCAAAAAAGTGAAAAAACTACCAACGCCAAAAGTACAAAAGAAAGAAATAGAACAAGTTTTAGTAAGGCGAACGCAAAAACTGGTTAGAAAGGCAACGAAAATGCAGAATTCGAGAACCTTTTCAGCGCATAAGTTAGAAGAAGTATTAAGGGAGATCCGGCATTTGCGGAGTCTATTAGCGGGTCTGTGGAGTAGTACGGTTGGGCAAGTGGAGCATCTTTATCGCCGTTTTGTTTGGAAAGAAGTCTAGGGCTTCAGTCTCGGTTTGTTTGCGTTTTCGGATAAAACCTCTAAAAAGATGATCGTTTATTGTCTCTTGAAGCTTTTTTTGGATGAGAGTGAGAAGGCTTAGATCACGGAAATCTATTTGGAGCCGATTTCGGTTCTGGAAACGAAAACCTGAGCCAAAAAGATGGACTGGGGGATGGTGGTGGAAATATCCATTATTACTAGGCTTAATTCTTTTTGGGGTGCTATTTTTTTATACCTGGTTTGTTTTGCCAGATGTAGACGAGAGCGCTGAGTTTATTTTTTCTGAATCCACAATTATCTACGACCGAGGGGCTTTGGATAAATCCAAAAATCCAAATGATCATATTCTCTATGTAATACATGGAGAGGAAAATCGCGAGTACATACCGCTGGAGGAGATGTCGCCATTAGCGGTGAGTGCGACGCTGGCGATTGAGGATGATCAGTTTTATGACCATTCAGGGTTTGATATAGGTGGTATTTTAAAAGGAGGTCTCTACTACGTCTTTGGAATTGGTTCGCCTCGAGGAGGATCTACGATTACGCAACAGCTTGTAAAGAACACCTTTCTTACAAACGAAAGATCTCTAAAGCGAAAATTTAATGAGCTCTTTTTGTCCATCAAATTAGAACTGGCTTACACAAAAGATGAGATACTTGAGCTTTACCTCAATAAAATTCCGTATGGAAATAATGCTTATGGTATAGAGGCTGCGGCTAAAACTTATTTTGGGAAATCGGCTCGAGATTTAAACCTTATTGAGTCCGCGATTTTGGCAAGTATCCCAAATGCTCCGACGAAATATTCACCTTATGGCTCAAATGTCGATGCACTCATGGGCTATGATGAGTTTGAAGATTATTATAGCACGCTTGAAGAAGCCGAAGCTTCGGATGAAAATGTGGGAGAAGAAGCCAAAACGAAAAGCTACAAACAAGGACGTAAAGATTTAGTTTTACAGCGGATGCTTGAGTTGGATATGATTACTCAAACGGAATTTAGTAACGCTTGGATTCAGGGTTTTTCGGTTAATTTCAGGCGAGCTGTGGATGATATTCGGGCGCCTCATTTCGTGTTTTATGTGAGACAACGACTTGAAGAGAAATACGGGAAAGAATTTTTAGCTCAAGGTGGCTTAAAGATCTATACAACATTAGACCCAGAGCTTCAGTCTATAGCTGAAAAAGTGATTGAGAATCAGGCAGGGGATTACGCTGATAAATATAAGGCTTCAAATGCAGCCTTGGTAGCGATTTACAATCAGCAAAAAATTTATGATAGTAGTCAGCTTCGTCCGGCTGCAGGAGTGGATGAAACTGGGAGAGGCCAAATTTTGGCTTATATTGGAGGGAAAGACTTTTTTGACACAGAAAATGACGGACAGGTTGACGTTTTAACTTCAAGGCGACAACCAGGATCAAGTTTTAAGCCAATGGTTTACGCGGCTGGTTTTGAAAAAGGTCTGACGCCTGGGACGGTCGTATTTGATGTAGAAACCAATTTTGGAACGAATGCCCGGCCTTATGAGCCTCAGAATTTTGATGAAAAATTTAGAGGTCCTGTTTCATTCCGAGAGTCTTTAAATTCAAGCCTTAATATTCCAGCGATTAAAATGGCTTATTTAGCTTCACCTAAAAACGTTTTAGATCTCGCGAAACGAGCGGGAATCAAATACGAAGGGACTGCGGGAGTCCATGGTGTCGCCGTCGGAGTTGGAGTGGCAGAAGTAGAGCCACTCTCGCACATTAATTCACTTCAGACGTTTGCAGGGGATGGAAGTTATTATGAACCAACGGCGATTTTAAAAATTGAAAACGCAGACGGTGTCGTGCTTGAATCAACCGACATTCAGTCCAAGAAAAAGTCCGGAATCAACCCTGAAGTAGCCGCTCTTGTTCGTCATATCTTGACCGATGAGAAGACTCGACCGACGGACGGGAACTTTAGTTGGAATAAGTATCTACAACTTGAAAATATTGATAATGGAGCCAAAACAGGAACCTCTAACCGAGTCGTAAAAAATCCAGATTATAAGCCGGGGGATCCAGAAGATGAAAAATTTAACACGGTTCCAGGAGATAGCTGGACTGTTGGGTTTACTCCGGGGCTCGTGACCGGTGTTTGGGTTGGGAATAACCGTGGGGAGCCAATGGAATCAGGGGCCACAGGGTTAACGGTGGCCGCTCCAATTTGGAAAGAATTTAATGAGCAAGCGCACGCATTACTGGTGGAGAAAGGTTTTGATCCAGAAACCGTTTATGAAGAACCAAAACCACTGACAGAAGTGGTAATTAATAAATACAGTGGTAAACGTGCCAGTAAAAGTACACCACAAATATTGAGAAAGAACGAAGTGGCGGCGAGTTTTGCGCCGATGACAGAATGGGATAATTCGGTAGTTATCAGAGAGATTGATCTGCTTGATGGTCGTTTTGCCAATGAGGAAACGCCAGATTATGCTCGATCGAAAGAACCAATTTTAACGCTTAAATCGATTCGGCCGAGTGTTTCAAACTGGCAAAATCCAGTACAGACATGGATGGCGGAAAATCCACTTTTTGCGACCAGTCTTGGTCAGTTAAGAGGAGGGGCTCAATGGACGGTGCCAGAGAGTGTCTTAGTCGCTCAAGCGAAAGCGAACGCGCCAGAACCAGAGCCGGAAGAGGCACCGGAAAGTTTACTAGATAGAATTGGAGAAGCGTATGGACCAACTGAAGTGAAAACAAGTCCGAGATCCTCTTATGACCCGGTAACGCCGCAAGGAACATCAAACACAAGCAACCAGACAAGCAGCGGCGCCCCCGCCGCTCAATTTCCACAAGTAAGCTTGGTTTCATCACGAATCCCACTTGAACTTGAACCTGGAACCGCAACCGTCGAAGTTCGAGTTTCTTCTGGGAACCCGGTGAAGACCGTTGAATACTTTTTAGAAAACCGAAAAGTAGCAACGACTAATGTCGCCCCTTATACTGGGAAGTTTTCAATCCCAAGTAATTTAAGCCCCGGACGAGACTACACTCTACGAATACGAGTAACAGACAGCGTTGGAAGTGTTGCGGAGAAAGAGGCGACGGTTCGTTTAGCCAAAGACACGAAGCCGCCAATAATCATGACAAAATCGCCAAAAGGAAACCAGACCATTAAGCTTGGAGAATCGGTTGTTATTGAGGCCGATGTGATCGACAAAGCCTCAACCGTTGCGCGAGTTGAGTTCATGATTGATAACCAAGTTTTGGGCAGCGTGAGTAAAGCGCCTTACACGACTAGCTTTACAGCGGAAGGCTCACTCGGGCGTAGATTAGTGAGAATCATTGCTTTTGATGAGTTTAATAACCGAAGCGAGCGAAGAGTCCCCGTTAGTTTTGTGGAGTAGTGTTTACCGGTTGAGTGTTCCAGTTTTTGATGATGTTTTCACAGGCACTGGTTCTATTTTCTATAAACTCATAGCTGCAGCTACCGAGTAAAAAGTAATTACTGTTTGGAATTGGATGAATCCTTTGCCAGAATAGACGCTCTGGAGCCTGACTTCTGATCTTACCTTTAAATTGCCATAAATTCACTTGTTTTGAAATCGTCTCGAAACTAAAAAATTGTGATTTAGCTTCCTCCAGTATTGACTCTAAAGGAGGGATAGATCCTTGGCGGCGGATAATGACAAAGCTTTCATCCAGGTTTTGATAGTTAAGAATCATGTCTTCACTCAGCAGTGCCCCTTGTTTCCAGCCTTTTGGGATTTGGCTATCCCAGGTCGTGTTTCCGATCTTAAAAGACTGGGACTTGGTTCCAGTGTTTTCTAGGGATTCAGAGTCTTCACCACTTCCAAAACAGCCAGTAAGGCTGAAGCTGAGAACTAAAAAATAAATCACTTTTTTCATACTTCCAGTATCATAAAGCCAAAACCCTATTAGATGCGAATAAAATTTTATTTTTTTGGTAAAAAATCAGAATATCTCACTTTAGAAAAAGAGTATTTAAAGCGATTAAATTTTAAGCATCAATTTGAGTTGATCCCGCTATCTCCGTCTGGGAATAAAGATTCTATAATTGCCAAAAAACAGGAATCGGAGAGCTTACTTTCAAGAATTAACACGAGTGATTACTTAGTGGCGTTTGATGAAAGGGGGGCGAAACTGGACTCCATTGAGTATGCTGCAGTTTTTGATCAAGCCCAAGATTCATCGAGAGATTTAGTTTTAGTGATGGGGGGAGCGGCCGGTCTTGATGGGTCTGTTTTAGAAAGAGCGAATAAAGTTACTAGTTTTGGCTCTATGGTTTGGACTAAAAATCTTTTTAGATTGATGGTTTTGGAGCAAACCTACAGAGCCTTCGAAATCAAGTCTGGGAGCGGGTTTCATAAGATCTGATTTTTGATTCTTATTTTTCCAATCAAATCATTTGCCAGTAAATGCAAATTGTTATAGGATGCCGATCAGTTTTTAACCTCAATTTAGATTATGTTTAAGCGCTTATTGGTTTTGATTGCATTCTTAGCTCTTGTTTTTTGGTGGTTATCTCAGAGAGGAGGCGAAGAGGCCAATACCGACGTGAAAACAACCACGAAAAAAGTCGAAGTAAGTACCGAAAATGAGACAGGGAAAACAGAAGAAGTTGAAGTAGAAGTCGAAGTAGAGAACGTAGAAACAGATGAAGGCTTGAGTGAGGCCGAGAAACAGGCCAATATTGCAGAAGCCTTTACCGCTTCACTGGTAGAAAAGCCGGATCTAGCGTTTGTTCAGGAAACGTCTCGACAAGAATCTAAATCAGATGAAGTCGTAGCGAGTGTTGTACTTTCAGAGGCAGAAAGAGCGAAAGCGGCTACAAAAAATTATTACCGACCAGCGACGACAGTGACAAAACCTAAATCCTATACAAAGACTTCCAACACATCGAGTACAAAAGTCTCAAGGCCAGTGGTTGTCGAACCAGTCAATCCAGCAGAAGTGGAAAGAGTGGCTCAAGAAACGGGAGTTCCATTAGCTGATTACCCAACCCCGGTACAAGTCCCAGTTGAATCAGCGACTCAGACCGTCAGTAATACAACGGTTCAAACGAACCAAGCTGCGGCAAAAAATACATCAGGAAACCAAGCAAGCTCAGCCAATCAGCAATCTTTTGTAAAAGCTTACCTTAGTGAATGGGAAGTGAGCTTTAATACTCGTAGAGTTAAAGCCGGAAATATTAAGTTTCTCGTAGACAATAGCGGTCGATTCCCACATGACTTTAGTGTCTCAGGGATTGGTAATCTTGGGACCGTTCCTCCAAACGGACGAGCGACTTACAATGTAAACTTAAGACCAGGGACATACACAGTAACTTCAAATCAGGACAATAAGTACGAAAAATACCTAAACGCTCAATTATTAGTAGTTCAGTAAATAGGCCTTAGTAAATAACAGAAAAAATAAAGCCTCTTTTCCAAGTAGTGGGAGAGAGGTTTTCTAAATCCCCCAAACCCCCTTTAACAAGGGGGCTTAATTATATATTCTTTAAGTGATGGGAAGACGAAGAATGAATCTCAATGAGTACACCGCTTATTTACTAAGCCGTCGAGATTACTCACTGGGTGAGTTTTTGGAAAAATGTAATCGAAAATTTCCAGAACAATTAGAAGATATTGAACGAGTTATTAAGTCTCTTAGTGAAAAGGGGTATTTAAGCGATGAAAAATTTACTCAAAATTTTATAAGATCTGAGTGGGTTAAAAAAAACGGTCGTCAAAAAATTTATCAAAAGTTACTGCTTAAAAAAGTAGATAAAGAACTAATAGAAAATTCCCTCAGTGCGTTTTTTGAAGTCACTGATATCACTCCTAAATTGACAGAGCTCGCAGAAAAGAAAAAAGCTCAGGTCTTAAAAAAACATCCAGACATCTCAAAATATGAACTTAACAATAAAGTCATGAGTTTTTTAGTCGGACGAGGCTTCAGCTACGATGAGGTGAAGCAGGTGCTGTGATCTTTATTGGTGGGCCGAGCTGGGATTGAACCAGCGACAAAGGCGTTATGAGCGCCCTGCTCTAACCACTGAGCTACCGGCCCGGGTAAGACTAGAAACAGTCTATTTTATGCGAGACTCAATTCAAGCTGAGTTTTATTTTGTTTTCTTCGGTTTCTTTTCTTTAGTCTTTTTCACTTCTTTTTTTGGCGTTAAAAGCTCTACATCTCGAAGTAAGTCTTCGTACCAGGTGATTGGGAGATTATCGAGCTTAAGCTTGAGAGCATTAGCGGTGATGGTCCATTTTTTATCAGACTTCTGCAGCAGCTCAAACATCTGATCAGGCCTAAAGTTTTTCCCCATCCGGATCGTCACTTCATAAGCTTTGTGTGAAAGTTTATGGACTCTGATAGCGGCTAGGTTCGAATCTTTCAGCGCGAGTTTGAGTCGGATGACTTTGCAGAGGTTTTCTACTTCTCGAGGAAGGGTCCCATAGTCTTCACGGAGATCTTTCCTGGCTTCATCGAGATGTTCAGCGCTTTCGGCTGAAGCGAGTTCTTGATAGACCTGAATCTTCTCATCACTGTTGGGGATGAAGCTTGGGGGAATGTAAGCCGAAAGAGGAATCTCAACGGTGACATTCTCTTCTTCCTCAATATCAGCACTGACCTCTCCACTCTTGATCTCCTCAACGGTTTTTTGGAGCATCCGCATGAAGTGCGAAACCCCTGTATCCTTCATCGCTCCAGACTGATTAGCGCCAAGGATTTCCCCAGCTCCACGGATCTCAAGGTCTTTCATCGCGATTTGAAA
>CALIGR010000132.1 GCA_938021445.1 uncultured Candidatus Altimarinota bacterium | reverse complement strand
GCATAAACTTCCAGCCCTAACCAAGTTAGATGGATCACTTCTTTTTGATGAAAAGTATAAGTACACCTACGGTCGTTGTGATCAGTTAACTGAAGGCGACGCTGTCACTATTGTAGCTTCTGGCCCAATGGTCATCGAAGCGTTGAATGCCGTGAAAAAAACGGGCATAGAGGCTGAAATTATCATCGCCAGTAGTCCAAAGAAATTTGATAACACCCTTCGTGATTCTTTGAAAAAAACTAAAAAAGTCATCATCATCGAGGATCACAACGGACTTTCTGGATTCGCTTCTCAAGTTACGATGTACGCCGCAGAAAACGGACTACCGCTTGAAACATTCGTCGACATTTCGCCTAAAGAGTATCAACTTTCTGGAAAACCAGCCGAACTCTATGACAGTGCCAACATTGGTCAAAAAGCGATTGAGGCTGCGCTCAAACAAATATAAAAAATGCTTAACCGATTTTATTTCATTGTCGCACTTCTGACTGTCAGTCTGGTGAGCGCCGCAAGCGGACCGTTTAACGATATTAACTGGGACAATCCTCAAGCCTTTGCTATCAACTATCTGAAGCAACAGCGGATTGTCCAGGGTTACAGCGATGGGACTTTTAAGCCAAACCGACTGATCAATCGAGCGGAGCTCGTGAAAATCCTCATAGAACGAAATTATGAAGCCTCGGTTATTGCAAATTGCCGAGACAATTTTTTTAAAGACGTAAAAAGCACTGACTGGTTTCAGCCGCATCTATGTGTGGCTTATAAAAACAAACTCATAAAAGGTTATAGCGATGGTACTTTTAAGCCCGCACAAAATATAAATTTCGTAGAGGCCAGTAAGATTATTTACCTCAGTTACGGACAAACTGATCAAACCACCACTCCATGGTACAAGCCCTATGTTGTTTTTCTGCATCAAGAAAAAGTGATTCCTGAGTCGCTTAAGAAACTAGACCAGAAAATTAACCGAGGGCAGATGGCTGAAATCATTTACCGGCTTCGCCACTTTGACCAAGTTACTCGTAGCGTTCTCCCAACGGTGAAATCCAACACGCCTAAAGTCCAAGCATCAACCCCTCGAGTCAGACCAACTGAAACTAAAAACACAGATCCAGTAACTGAGGAAGCTCAAGTCACGGCGCCAACACCCGTCATACTACCTCCCACTGAAGTTAAGAAGACCGAAACAGAAAATAAGTTAAGTACACAGCCAACGATCAACATATCAAGCACGACTCAAAGCGAATCAAACCAACAAGCAATAAGCCCCGAAGACACTTCAGATCCTGAAGACAATAGAGAGGACGAGGAAGAAGGAGACGATCACAAAGGGAGCGTTAGCTTTGATGAAAACGCCGACTACTACTTCAAAAAGATAGACATACAGCACTACTGCCCCCCGTTTTACAACTGTATTGAGCATCTCTACTTTCTCAAAGATGGACGAGTCGTTCGAAAACTTGGTGATGACACTGAAGTTAAAAACGGAAACACGAATCAGATCACCACACTTATAAACGCTGAAATTTTTACAAAATCTTGTCCTATCAGTACCGGATTTTCTAATGCCGCTAAAACCATCTATTTAAATAAAGACGGACTGACTCGTAAATTTTACGAACCAGAATGTGAATCAGACCTAGACCCCATTGAAAGCTTCATCAGAAGTTATTTTGAAAACTGATTTTCAGTCTCAACATAGCTCTCACTTAACGTATCCCATGCTGATTGAAGATCTATAATTTTAGTTTTTAGGTCTTCATACTCTATCCCTAACGTTTCCATTTTGAGTCTATTCCCTTGCTTAAAAGCTTTCTCAAAGGCCTCCTTATTTGTATACGTTTTTTGTTCTAATTCTTCTATTTCTACTTCTAGCTTATCCATTTTCCGTTTAAAGGGTCTGAGCGCTTCTCTTAACTTTTTTTGCTGAAGCTTTGGGTTTTCTTTTTTCGGAATTTCTTGATTCTTATTCACTTTTATTTCGGACACTTCCGAAGTTTCCGAATCACTCCAGCCTTTCTCTCTTAAGAAATCAGAATACCGACCATTGAAAACTTTAACCTCATCATTATCAAACACGACCAATTTGTTTACCACTTTCTCAAGTAAGTCTTCGTTATGGGAAACAATCACCACCGCTCCTTCAAAACTATTCAAAGCTTCAATCAAAGCGTCTACGGACTCTAGATCAAAGTGATTGGTTGGCTCATCGAGTAAAACACTACAAACCGGCTTCAGCATAATTTTTCCCAAAAGTACTCTCGCCCGCTCCCCTCCTGATGCATTTTCAAGTTTTTTATAGGCTAAGTCTCCGCTAAACATCAGACTTCCACAAAGCGCTCGTATTTCTTTCTCTGGGATAGTTTTATCTGTTTCTTGAAGCTCTTGGTAGATAGATTTTTTTAGATCTAAATTTAATTTATTAGTCTGACTAAATACCCCCAAGTGAGCATTGATATGTTTTCTTACGGCCCCAGAAACTGGGACAAGTTCTTCTGAGAGTAACTTCAGCAGCGTCGACTTCCCTTTTCCATTTCTCCCAATAATCCCAATCTTGTCTCCTGGATACAAATCTAGATCAAATTTATTGATCAACAAATCACTGCCATAGCCAAAAGAAAGGCTATGTGCTGCTAAAATTCGGTCTCCCTGAAATTCACTTTCGGTAAATCTAAAATTGATCTCCGGAATAGGTTTTAACTTGTCTCGTTTTTCTTGCTTCTCCAGCATTTTGATCCGAGACTGAACCAGTCCCGCCGAACGAGCTCCCGCTCTAAACTCTCGAATAAACTTTTCTTGCTTGGCTGTTTTCTTCGCATCATTAAGACGAGTCTTCTCATAAATATCCTCTTC
>CALIGR010000131.1 GCA_938021445.1 uncultured Candidatus Altimarinota bacterium | reverse complement strand
ACTTCTCGCCCGTCTTTACCAAAGCCGAGATACAACGCAATGCGCGTCGAACCAATGACCTACAACTAGCAAAACTAAGCCTCCCCGATAGCCGTGTTGCAGTAAACCAACGTAGCTGTACCCTAGGGATTAACAGAAGAGCTATTACGCTTTTAGCCAGAACCAGCCAGTCTGTAGATTACCTAGCTTTTATGATTGTTTTTCGAACTCTTTATAAACTAATAAAAGCTCAACGTAATCAAGTATTTAGCTGTATTCAAGTGGCTGGGAGATTTACAGAAAAAACGCCAAATTTTTTCACGCGTATGCAAGACTATGATCCATCTCTTGCTTTGCCGCTTAAAGCTGAAGGTGAAGCCTTCCGTCGAAAAGCCATGATTGGTGCAAATCCTTGGCATTTACAAGAAGGTAAAAATGAAGGCCCTGATTACGAAACTAGAGCGCTGATAACTAGGGAAATGGGAGAAAGAGATTACACTACTTATGAAACAGATTTTGGTTACCGAACTGTCTCCAGTGTAAGCATCGGACTTCCGCACAAAAGACAAGACTACCCACAAGATCGCCTCAAAAGAATTATCGAACAAGCCGTCATCTCATTAAGATACCTCAGTGAAGATATTTTGAGTGACAACGAGAAAAATGCTTAATTTGTCTAGTGCAAAAATCCACGCATCCCAGTCAGGACCGTACTGATTCCAAGCTCATCACATTTAGCGAAAACATCAGCATCACCTTTAGCGCCTCCTGGTTGGATGATAGAGCTAATTCCAAATTTCCCAGCCAACTCGACACTATCAGGAAATGGGAAGAATGCATCAGAGGCAATAACGGCCCCTTTAGCGTTTTCACCAGCGTGGTTAAGCGCGATATCCATCGCTTCGACTCGTGAGGTTTGTCCACCACCTTTCCCGATCATCACTCCGTCTTTTACGACGACGATAGCGTTCGATTTCACAATTTTGACGAGTTTCCAGGCAATATCCAAGTCAGTCATTTCGGACTCAGAAGGTTTTTTATTCGTTGGGATTTCAAGGTTTGGGAAATCAGGAAGCTCTATGTCCGCATCTTGTGCCAGCGTACCGCCTCGTACTTTTTTCAAAACATAATCTCGTGTCTGTCCGGCTTCAAATGCGGGAATTTTCAAAACTCTCAAATTCTTTTTAGTCTTTAAAATTTCTACCGCTTCATCGGTGAAGTCAGGCGCCATAACAATCTCATTGAAAAAACTCGTGATCATCTCTGCCGTCGCTTTATCACAAGTTTGGTTGAGGGCGATGACGCCTCCAAAAGCCGACAATTTATCAGCGTTATACGCGCTTTCAAAAGCCGCTGAAATACTCTCCCCAATGGCGGCTCCACACGGCGTCGCGTGCTTAATAATTGTCGCAAAAGCTTTATCTGAGTCCGCAAAACCAAGTGCAAGCTCAAGGGCTCCGTAACTGTCTCCTAGGTTATTGTAAGAAAGCGGTTTTCCGTTGAGCAACTCAGCTCCAACTAAGTCTGGTCCTGAGTGAAATGGATCTCTCAAAACCACCGCCGTTTGGTGTGGATTTTCTCCATACCGCAACCCACCTGTTTCCTCTGTTGTTTTAGTCTGCTCTGCCCAAAATTTAGCAATAAGGAGGTCATAATGAGCCGTCATCTCAAAGACTTTTGTTGCGAGCTGTTTTCTAAAACCAAGATCAAGATTGCCTGTATTTTTGTACTGATCTACAATTTTTGAATAATCCAAAGGATCGACCACCGGCGCACAAAATTCATAGTTTTTCGCCGCAGCCCGGATCATAGAAGGCCCCCCAATATCTATGTTTTCCACTTTATCTTCAAAACTCTTACTCGCGTCCTCATAAGTGCTTTTAAATGGGTATAAATTCACACAGACGATATCTATATTTTCAATCTTATTATCCGAACAAAAATTTTGATGGTCTGCGTTATTTCTAAGATTTAAAATCCCACCAAATATTTCAGGTGTAAGCGTCTTAATCCGACCTTCTAACCCCTCTGGAAATCCGGTAAATTCAGCCACTTCCAGCAAGTTTTCGACTCCCGCTTCTTGCAATTTTTTGTAAGTACCACCGGTTGATAAAATTCTAAAACCGGCCTCAACTAAGCCGCTTGCAAACTCAACCACGCCTGTTTTATCGGACACTGAAAGTAACGCCGTTTTCATGTAAATATATTTATGAATTAAGTGATTTTCGACTCTCATCGAGTAAGTAAAGATCTTCTAAATGCCCCAAAACTTCTCGCACATTACGCTCATCGCGTTTGATCTGCTTATAGAACTGCAAAGCCGTTTCTTCCTCGTACATTATTTAATTTTCCAATCCCCTTTATCTAGATTTTCCAAAGAAACTCTGACCAAGTCTATAGTCGCGTGAATATCGGTCTGATGACACATTTCTACTTCTTGATGCATGTTTCGAAGCGGAACAGAAATTCCTCCCGTGATACATCCCTGTTCTGTGAAAAGTTGCATCGCCCAGGCATCGGTTCCCCCCGCGTCCATCGCTTCTATCTGGTAAGGGATTTTGTTTTTGTCCGCTTGATCTTTTAAGTACTTAACAATTCGTGTGTCGGCAATCACCACACGATTCATGATATCGATAGAAGTACCTTCTCCGAGTCGGTTAATCTGCTCATGTCCAGGAACTCCTGGCATATCGTTAGCCAAGGTGACATCAAGACAAATCCCAAAATCTGGCTGGATTCGATGCACCGCTACTTTGGCTCCACGGATGCCCACTTCTTCCTGAGTCGTGAAGACCGCGTAAGTATCATAAGGCACACTTTTAAGCTGTTTCATCACTTCGATAAGACAGAAAACGAGCATTCGGTTATCCAGTGACTTCCCATTTACACACTCCCCCATCTGGATGAAATCGCGCTGTCTCGTAATCGAGTCCCCAACACTGACGAGCTTATCAAGCTCTTTTTTAGAAAGCCCCGTATCAATAATGAAATCTCCAAGCTCTGGTGCTTTTTTACGTTCCTCCGGTTTCATCAAATGGATCGCTTTCCCACCCATCACCCCAATCACCTCTTTTTTTCCATGGATAACGACTCGCTGAGAAGAAAGTGTCTTCGGATCAAACCCTCCGAGCGGACAAAACCGGATGAATCCTTTGTCATCAATATGCTGCACCATAAATCCAATCTCATCCATGTGAGCGGCTAGCATGACTTTTTTCTGCTTATTTTTTGGCAGCGTTCCACGCTTAATCGCGACTAAGTTCCCCATGTTATCCACTTCAATTTCGTCCACGACTTTCTCGAGTTCTGTTCGCACCACCGCTCTCACGTTATCCTCAAACCCAGGCGCTCCGTGAGTTTCAGAAAGTAGCTTTAATAAATCCAAATTAAGTTTCGCTTTTGATTTAGTTTTAGACATGTCTTGAGGGAATTTAAAAACAAGTGTATAATAGGGAGACTGATTTTTTTGAAAACCTTGAGTTTGATGAAATTGACTATACCAAAAATAGAAATCAACACTAAAGACGAAACCAAGTGGTGGCGTTACGTAAAGCTGCAGCGTGAGCACGCCTCCGTAAAAGCCGTTGACCAACTTATGGACAACTCTCGCCTTGAAATCAGCTTCTTCGTGATGTGCGGTCTCTCTGGCGCCCTCGCTACAATCGGACTTTTGCTCAATGACACGGCGATCCTTATCGCCGCGATGATCCTAGCCCCACTTTTAAACCCGGTCCTAGCTCTGGCCGCTGGTCTAGCCGTTATGAACTTTCGCCTCATTAGGTACGCTCTAAAATCCCTTTTCGGAAGCCTAACCTTTGCTATCTTTTTAGCCTTTCTACTCGTAAAAGTTCTTATCTGGCAGGGGACAGAATTGAGCCCTGAAGTCATCAACCACGCTCTACAAAAATTTGCCCAACTAGACAACTACTTATTTCTCGCGGCGTATATTTCTGGATTTGCGGGAGTCTACTCATGGCTCAAGGCCACAACGGCAAGTAACTTTGTCGGCGTCGCTATCGCCGTTTCGCTTATTCCTTTTGTAAGTTTTTTCGGAATCCTTATCGCCATGGGCATGTATGATGAGATCTACTGGTACGCAATTACCTTTAGCGTCAATCTCTTCTCTATCATTTTCGGCGCTTTGTCGGCCTTTATGCTCCTCGGCTTTACGAGTCACCGTCGTGAAATCGCAGAAGAAGTGAAAAAAAATGAGGAAGAATAATTTAAATAGCCTCACAAAAAGCCAATACTTCTTCCGCGTGGCCTTTCGCTTTTACTTTCCGATATTCTTTGGCGATCTCACCATTTACAATAACAAAAGTAGATCGATCGATTCCCATGTATTTTTTCCCATACATAGATTTCTCACCCCAGCTGCCAAGCGCTTCTACAAAATTTCCACTTACATCTGAAAGCAGTGGAAAATTGAGTGATTCTTTTTCACAAAACTTTGCATGAGAATTAAGATCATCTTTTGAGAGACCAAAAATTTGAAAGTCTAGTTTCTTAAAATCACCTTCTGCATCTCTAAAAGCCTGCGACTCAAGCGTGCAGCCAGGCGTCATATCTTTGGGATAAAGATACAGCACTATTTTCTTATCAGCCCAATCTTGCTCTGTATAAGTGTTTCCGTCTGTAGCTGTAAGTGAAAATTTGGGAAGTTTCATAAAAAGTCAGGCTCACTTAGTTTTCTTCTTTCATCTTCCCTCGCCAGTTTTGCATGTTATCCCGAAGCTCAACAATGATTGGCGTTCCCATAAATCCATACTTATCTCTAATCTTGTTTTCCAAATATCGCCGGTAAGAGAAGTGAAAGGCCTCGGTGTTATTCACAAAGAAGATAAACTTTGGAGGATTGGTATCCACTTGTGAGAGATACTTTATTTTCCCCAGCTTTGTCCCTCTGCTCGGTGCGACATGTCCGAAGATAACGTCTGGCAAAAAGAGGTTTAGTTCTCGAGTTGGAACTCGTTTTTTCCGTTCTTCGGCAATTCCCTTTATCGACTCAAAAATATCCTGGACTCCTTTCCCGGTTTTCGCCGAGAAAAAGTGAACTGGCGCCCATGGCAAAAATGGTATTTTTTGGTGTAGGTAGCCCAAATATCTGTCTCGAATTTTGCTGATATCTTCGTCCCACATTTTTACTTCATCCAGCTCTCGTTCATCCGTTTCTTTCTCTATTTCTCCGGTTGATTTTTCTCGGACGAGATCAAACTTATTCACCCCGATGATGACACCTTTCCCCGCTTCTGCGATTTTCCCGGCTAAAACTAAATCTTGGTGAGTTACCCCATCTAGCGCATCAATAAGCAGCACACACACATCAGCTCTTTCTATCGACTGATTGGTTCGGACATAGCTCCAGTATTCCATTTCTTTCCCGATTTTCCCTCGCTTACGCACTCCCGCCGTATCAATGAGCAAATACTCCTGTCCCGTTTCTTCATCTATAAATTCGGTATCAATTGAGTCGCGGGTCGTCCCAGCAACTTCGGAAACGACACTTCGTTCGTGCCCAAGAACTTGGTTACAGAGTGAGCTTTTCCCCACATTTGGTCGCCCAACAAGGGCTACTTTTATAACTCCATCATCTTCTTCCTCGTCTTCATCACTTTCTGATTTTGGCTCGATGTTGAGTTTGTTTTCAATTAAAACTTTCTGAATTTTTTCAGTCAAATCCCAAAAACCAAAGTTATTTTTAGCTGAAATTATTTCTGGCACTCCAAACCCGAGAGAGGCATATTCTACAACGGCTGTTTCACTCCCGTCATCTATCTTGTTAGCCAGAAAAATGATAGGTTTCCGGCTTCGTCGAAGCTTATCCGCAATATCATAGTCATCCTGCGTGAGTTCGACTTTTCCATCAATTACCCACAAAATCACCTCTGCATTTTCAAGTGAGATTTCCGCTTGGCGCTGAATCTCATTTTCAAGATTATTATCACCAAAATCAGTCAGCCCCGCCGTATCAACTAGCCAGTAAGGGGAGTGACCAAGATCCGTCACTTTCTCCATCAAACTGTCGCGAGTCGTTCCCGCGATATCTGAGACGATCGATCGACGCTCACCTAAAAACGAATTAAAAAGCGTAGATTTCCCCACATTCGGACGACCAATAATAGCGATGATGGGAAGTGTCTGCATACGTTCGTCACCGTAGAAAGTTTCAGGGTAAAGTAAAGCCTTGCTTGTCACGACTATTTCAAGATAATGGATAAGATGCTAGATTTCTTACGGAAAATCTTTCCAGATCGTTCCCCCATACGGCTTATGTACCATAA
>CALIGR010000130.1 GCA_938021445.1 uncultured Candidatus Altimarinota bacterium | reverse complement strand
TGGGTTGTGGCTGGGAAAAACTACGAAGCGGTGGTGGCCGGACACGAGAGAATTAAAGAAATGACTCCAGAAAAGATCAAAGATCATACGGCCGGATATTGGAAAGAATGGTCCCATAAAGAGAATTTAGATCTGTCTTGTGTCTCGGATCGAGTAGAGCAGTGTTTTTATCAGAGCTTGGTCTTGATGCGATCCCAGATGGATAATCGAGGAGCGATTATCGCTTCGACGGATTCGGATATCATGAAGTTTAACAAAGATACGTATGCTTACTGCTGGCCGAGAGATGCGGCGCTTATTTGTGATTCGTTTTCGAGGGCTGATTGTTTTGAGCCAGTTCGTCAGTTTTTGTTTTTCAGCCTCGGCTTGATCACCGATGATGGCTTTGTCTGGCCGAAATATACGCCCGATGGAAGTATTGGCTCGACGTGGCATCCAAAGTATAAAAACGGGAAAACACAGCTACCGGTCCAGGAAGATGGGACGGGGTTGCTGCTGGTAGCGCTTAATAATTTTTATGAGCGATCCAAGCAGACCGAAGTGGTGCAGAAACTTTTTAATGACTATGTGCAAAAGCTGGGCGGATTTTTACTCGATCATATTGATGAAAAAACAGGACTCCCGAAACCTGGTTATGATCCTTGGGAGGAGCAGTATGGGGTCTTTTCTTATACTTCAGCAACGGTTTATGCCGGACTGATGGCGGCGAGTAATCTGTCAAAAGTAACGGGGCATTATGAATCTGAGAAAAAGTTTGAAAAAGCGGCTCAAAAAATGAAGAAGTCTATCCTGAAGTATCTTTACTCAGACGATCTTGGCCGGTTTGTGAAAAAAGTAAATATTACCGATGAGGGCAAAGTGCTCTATGATGGGACGGTGGATGCGAGTTTGTCTTTTATCTGGGATTTGGGATTGCTTCCAACTGATGATGAGCGGGTTATTCAAACGATGGACGCGGTGGAAGAATTTCTTTGGGTCAAAACGAGTGTCGGTGGTGTTGCCCGGTACACGAGTGATAACTACCACCGAAACTTTGATCACCCAGATCAAGATTTCCCAGGAAATCCATGGATTATTACGACCCTTTGGCTGGCGAATTGGAAGCTTGAAAAAGCGGAAAAGGAATCAGATCTAGATAAAGTCCGAGAACTATTAGATTGGGCGGCGGCGCAGAGTAATGAAGCCTTGATTTTCCCAGAACAAATGGACGCTCATACGGGAGAACCTTTATCAGTCGGGCCATTGACCTGGAGCCATGCGACGTTTGTCGATACGGTACTGCGGTATAAGGAAAAACAAGATTTTTTAAAACTTGAAAAATAGTCTTATATTCTTTAGATTAAATGTGATGTTAACTCTACAAATTAAATCAGCTTCATCAAAGATAGAACCTCCAGTGTTTCAGGATCTTAAAGACTTATACGCCTGGCTTGAGGACCATGTATTGCCTTCTTACGAAGTTAATCTTGGTGCTGAAGACTTTTTGAGAGAGTTAAAGGCTTTAGATGAATAATGGCTGAGGATTGGCAAAAATATTTGAAAAAACAAGATAAAGTGAATCGAGCTCGATTGATTTTTGCAGTCGAATATATTATCTCTGATGACTTTTCCAAACTAGATATCGAGGTGATGTCGGGATTGAAAAATCATTTTCGATGTAGAGTAGGAGACTTTAGAATCATTTTTTTTAAAAGATCAGATGACGGGTTTACTATAAAAAGCATTGGCCCACGAGGCGATATTTATAAAAAATAATCACATGAAAACTATTGGTCTAGATGTCGGAGGAACCAAAATATTGGGGATCAGATTTGATCAAGCGGGTAAAGTTGAGGCGCGTTTAAAGGTTTCAACTGAAAGTAATAAGGGACGAGACCAGGTACTGGGTAATTTGTTGGGGGTGATTGAAAAGCTAAAAGACGATCAGGTTGAAAATTTAGGTCTGGCACTGCCGGGATTTGTAGACGCAGATAAGGGCGTTATCAAAAAGCTGCCAAACGTGCCCGGGCTTGAAGATTTTGATATTGTTAATTTTTTGGAAACCAAAACAGGCTTAAAGATAAAGATCGGTAATGATGCTCGTCTTTTTGCCTTAGCGGAGCAGCGAGTGAATTTTGCTAAATCAAACTCAGCCCTCGGCATCATTATCGGAACAGGTGTTGGAAGTGGTTTTATCTTAAACGGTAATATTTATAAAGGGGCTCATAATTTTGCTGGAGAAATTGGACATCAGTGTGTTGATGGCAATGAAGTAGAGTCTATCATTGCCGGAAAGGGACTAGAGGCTTTATTTGAGGTGACGGACTTAAGTGATTTAGATTTATCTAAAATTGATGAAGTAAAACTAGAAAGACCACTGGAGGTTTTATCTCAGTGGCTGACTAACCAAGTTTTTGCGTTTGATCCGGACGTGATTGTGATTGGTGGAGGCGCGGGGATTCACTTCTGGGCTCACTTTAAAGAAGAAATTATCAACAGCGTTAATAAAAAACTTGCGGGGTATCCAGTGGAACTTAATTTGCAGTTTTCAAATCTTGAAAATGCAGGCGTAGTAGGGGCTCGATTTTTATTTGAATAAAAAATCACAGTTATTTCTTAAAAACGTCTTATATTTTAGATGTTTTTTTTAGACGGGTATCTTATACTGTCATCACTTCATGCCCCTTGATTTTCGGAACCGCCTACGAATTCTAAAACTCTTGATTTTGATCATTGGTTTTGTTTTTGTCAGCCGGCTTTTCACATTACAAGTCATGAGCCATGAGCGCTATAGTGAAGAAGCTCGAGCGCAGCATGAAAAACGATCAGTTTTGCCGGCAAGAAGAGGAAAAATCTTAGTCAAAAAAGATCGACTATCAGCAGATTTAGTTCCCTTGGCGACTAACAATACGCTGAAAATGCTGTTTATCGATCCGTTGGTCTTAAAGTATCCCAAATATGACCCAAGAACGGACTTGAGTGAGCAAGAGAAAGGAAATCCAGTTGAGGCTGCCAGAATTTTAGCGCCGATACTGATTCATTCGCATTGTGAAAAAATTGAAGGTTGTGAGATAGAGACGGACCAAAAAAATTGGTCAGCGACAGAGCGTATCTCAATAGAGGCCTATACCCAGGAGCTGATTGAGCTCTTTTCTCAGACACAGCGGACTCGTGTCCAATTAGCGGCAGATCTGACAGATCTTCAATCTGAGCAAGTAGAGGCCTCGCGGGTAGAGGGAGTCTGGAGAGAGGGAAATAGTGCGTGGGTCAATCCCATGGCGATTACGAATATAGATTTGGCAGTTGAAAAAATAGCCCCAATTGTGGGAAAGCAGAGAGATACAATTCGGGCGTTGATGCAGGAACGTCCTCGTCGTTATAAAAAAGTGGTAGGAAAAATTGTCCCAGAAGTGTCTGAAAAAATTGAGAAGTTAAAGGAAAATGAAAAGTATTATTGGCTTCTTCGTGGAGTCGGGCTTCAGGACGAGCACTGGCGTTATTATCCAGAAAAACAGCTAGGCGCTCAGATTCTTGGCTTTGTGGATAATCAAGGGCGAGGCCAGTATGGAATAGAAGGACGTTTTGATCATGAACTGAAAGGGAAAGAGGGGCACATTGGAGGCGCGACAACGGCGAGAGGGGATCGTCGCCTGAGGGGAGCGGAAATTACCCGAGCTCAGGATGGAGTCGATATTGTGCTTTCAATTGATCGCCGAATCCAGGGAGTTATTGAGCAGATATTACAGAAAGACCTGGAATTATTTCAGGCCGATTTTGCTCAAATTATTGTCGTCGAGCCCGAAACCGGACGAATCTTAGCGATGGCTCAGGCACCAAGTTTTGACCCGAATGAATATGGCGAAGTGTTTGGGAAGTACGAGATTACGCCGGAGCAAGAAAAGCTAGATAGGGAGGCCGTCGGTTTTAATAAACGAATCCCAACCGAAACCCTAGATGAAAAATTTTATCGATATTTTAACACTTGGGGACCACAGGTGTTTCGAAACAAGATTGTCTCAGATCTTTATGAGCCTGGATCGGTTATGAAGGCGATTACGATGGCGATTGCGCTCAATACTAAAGAGGTAACGCCGGAGATGACGTTTAATGATTCTGGGCCAATTGAAGTAGACGAATTTAAAATTCGAAATTCTGATAATGTTTATGCTGGGCCGACTTCTATGATTTCGGTTTTAAATCGATCGCTTAATACTGGAATTGCTTTTATAACCCGTAAGCTTGGAAGAAAATTACTCTATGAAGAGTTTGTTCGGTTTGGTTTTGCACAGTACACCGATATAGAGCTGGATGGAGAGGCTCAGGGGGAGCTTGAAGACTGGAAATATTGGGCGAGCTCAGAGCTGATCACGAGAGGCTTTGGCCAAGGGGTTTCCGTGACGCCACTGCAAATGGTTATGGCCTTTAGTGCTTTAGCTAACAATGGTTATCTAATGAAACCTATTTTAGTCGAAGAAGTTCGGTATAATGACGGTCGTCCTGATAAAGTTTATCATCCAGAGACCCTTCGGAAAGTGATCACGGATGAGACCGCTTCACAGATAAAATCAATGTTACTTCAGAGTGTAAATGACGGAGTAGCTGATTCAGCGCAGGTGTATGGATATTCAGTGATGGGGAAAACTGGAACTTCTCAGACGTATGAAAACGGGCGAGTGCTTGAAGGGAAGGGAACGACGATCGCGACCTTTGCTGGGTTTGGCCCGATTAAAAATCCAAAGTTTGTCGTGCTCGTTAAGTACGATTATCCAAAAGCTTCCCAGTGGGGATCGAAAACAGCCGCGGTGACGTTTCAGAGAGTGGCTCGGTTTTTGTTTGATCATTACCAGCTCCCGCCAGATAAACTGTAGTTTGTGATCCTGAGATTCCGGATCAAGTCCGGAATGACACTGCTATTTTTTTAGCTTTAAATTAATTTCTACTAGATTCTGAGCTTTGGTTCTTTTGCAGATAACAATTAGGATCAAAAACAAAGTGACAAAAATAAAGCTTGATTGTATGCTGGGGAGCCATTGAAAGATCAAATTAGAAATGATGAAAAGTAAAAATAATAAGGTAACGAAATTAAATTTCGTTTCGCCAGAGCGTGAGAGTTGAACAAATTTTATGCAGATGAGGACTCCCAGTAGTCCACCCCAAAATAAATAGAATTTATCCAAAGAAAAATCATTAGTGGTGTTTCCAAATATACTTTTTAGTCCCACTACAAAATAAAAAGTACTGACCATGAGTGGAAAGTGTAGGTAAACAAAAAACTGGGTTTTTTGATCCAGCTTATTGAGTGTTGGTAGTTTTTGATTGTTTGAATAAATAATCCAGAGACAATAGGTCATCACAATAGCCAGGCTTCTTAAAAATATATTAGACCAAGAAATAAGCGTGCTTGGTACCGTGTTTACGACCGAGATAAAAACCTCACCTAGCACAATTAGGTAAAAGAGCGCGAAGCGTTCACTTAAATGTCCTAAATCTGGTGGATGCTTTTGTACTCTTTTTATCCCTATTAATATTGGGGTCATGAGATCAATAATGATTCCGATAGTAGCTAACTCAGACCAATATTGAGGCATGATGAAAATAAGCATCCAGGGAAAGAGCGCTAATCCGAAACCCATGAGATAATCACGGACGAGCAATTTAGCTGAGATCTCGGTCTCTTCGTTGTAGGCCAGTATATAAAGCCATAGAAGAACTATTCTCAGTAAAATATAAGAAGCGGAAAAAATGATGACGGCTTGACTGGGCGCTAAATGTGCGGCTAGCCCCATACCACAAACCCCTATAATTTTTATGACGGTAAGCCAACTGACCAGTCTGGAACTCGTGCCAAAGCGGCTTGAGTAAAATACAAACCCAAGCCAGGCCCACCAGAGAGCGGCCAGGGCTATATTGAATTCATAAAAGTTAAATCGCGATAAATCAAATTCGGAGGCAAAGGCCACGACGGCGGCGACAAAGCCTAAATCGTAGAATAGCTCAATCCATTCAACTTTTTTTTCGGAATCTTTTTTGTTTGAGAAGCTTAGTTCGTCCATTCCTGATTATTAATATATAAAATATTATTTTTTAGAATTATTTGCGTGTTTCCTACCGTCTTATAAGTCCCCCCTTCTGGATTGCTTTTGATCCACCTCAATCCATCTTTAAGTTCACTACTACTGATAGTTTTTTTCGCTATTTTTCTCAACCAAAGTGTTTGGATCAGGGCTTCCCAAGATAAAAATTCTTTGAGTGGGATCTCTTTTTGTGTTTCGGGTGTTTGTTTTTCCAAATAATCATTGATTAAGCCAAAGTTTTTAGATTCTTGTATAAAGACTTTTTCAAGGTTCGGCGTTATTTTTCTCAGTTCTGGAAGTACTTTCTTTCGGATTAAATTTCTCTGAAACTTTAAGTCGTTGTTCGACTCATCTTCAACCCAGGTCAGTTTATTTTCTTGGGCGTATTCAATGATGGCTGTCTTTGAGATTTCGCAGAGTGGTTTAGTGCTCGTGTCAAAAGGGGAGAGCCCACCTGCCCCGGCCCCTTTGGTGAGCCTGAAAATCATAGTTTCAACCAAGTCGGTGGCATGATGCGCCGTTAAGATTCGCTGTGCGTCAAAATCTTCAGCGGCTTTTTTTGATAAGTGCTGTCTTTGCGTCCTCCAGTATTGCTCAGTGTTTTTTTCTGATGTTTCTTCCAATGTGTCAGTATAAAATTTAATATTATTTTTTGAACAATAATCTTGTACAAATAATTGGTGTGTATTACTTTGTTCTCCTGTATGATGATTAAGATGAAAAACGGCTAGATCTTGGACTGAGACAACTTTTTGAGCTAGGTCGAGTAAGACCATTGAGTCCACGCCGCCTGAGATCATTAATAAGATTTTTTGGTTTTCTAAATCTTCTGAGAGAAGAAACTCAGAAAAAACGTCGAAAATTGCGGTCTTTTTTGAGGACATTTAGGGTGTTTAATTTATCCCAGTACTACCAAATCCGCCTCGTGACTCATTGCCTAAAAATTCTTTTTCGATCTCAATGAACTCAATTTTCGGGGTGTTTACAAACATCCCTTGAGCGATTCGTTCGCCACGCTCTATAACAATGTCTTCTTTTCCTAGATTGAGGACCTGGATCATTATTTCATCGTCAGGGCCGCAGTAGTCTTGATCTATAAGCCCAATCGAATGAGGAAAGACTAAGCCTTTTTTCCGATAGGTAGAACTCCTTGGTAAAATGAGCAGCGCCAAGTCGTCTGGACATTTGATGATCACATTTCCAGGAATAAGACCGGCTTCTTGTGGTGAAATCGTAGTGGTTTCCCTTGCTAAAAAGTCAAAACCGAAACTGCCTGGAGTCTCGTATTTTGGAAGTTCCAGGGCTTTATCGACTCTATAAACTTGTACTTTCATCGTCTTGTAAGTTAGTGGGCTTTGCCTAGGATACTTGATGCATGCGAAATTTACTATTTTTGTTTGGTTTTTGCTTCTTAGCTTTCATTTCTGTTCAGGCTCAGGAAGTTATTGAAGAATCGGTAATTAAAGCGGAAACAGAAAGCTCAGATGAGGTCTCTACGACTGAAGGTGAATCTGAACCTGAAGTGCCGGAGGTTCCGTTGGACAATACGATCAAACCGAGCCTGACAGCAGAAGGTTCGGTGGAGCTTGGAGAGCCATTTGTCGTGAGTGCGGAGGGAACGAAACTGGCTTCGATTTCTGGATTTGGAATTCCGAGTTATTCTTGGAATTTTGGGACAGGAGATAAAACTGTTTTTGGCGAAAATCAGTCATTTGTCTATGAAGCGCCGGGTCTTTATAAAGTCCGACTGAATGTGACTCAAGGACAACTCCGTGAAACGATTACTCATGACGTTTTAGTCTATGAGGATAAGGCTATACTTTTGACCGATAGTCTTGGAGAATCATTACCGGCTATAAAAGCTCAGGCGGCAGAGCGAGGGACTTGGCTTGAAGTGATAACGTTAACGGGGGATTCAACCGGGCTTTCGGCCGAGGATCAAGTCGTGAATCAGTTGCAGGAAAACTTTGATTTTTTGTCAGAAGCCCAGGCTATAATTTTCTATACACGATCTTCAGACGGAGTGCAGTCATTTGCCCAGTTTTGGTCAAGGTTGTCGGAAGACCGTCGCTTTGACATAGATGAAAAAATACTAGTTCAAATATCCAATGGGAGCCTTTCTAGTGTCATCCGGCTGACCCAGCCAGCTTTTGAAATTCTTCAGCCAGATGCGATTTATTTAACTCGTGTTGAAGCTTTAAATCCACTTTTTGAAACCATGGATCTAGAGCCTTGGCGAGGTCAGGTTTTAGGACGGGGGATTGAGTTGAAGCGAGTGGATGAACGCTCTAGAACCCCTTGGTATTTGCCATTCTCAAGAATACTCAATGACTTTGTGGCGAATGGAATTTCTCCAAACGTTATTTATTTGTTACTCTCGGTGCCCTTTATTGCGTTTGTGATCTCTTTCGCCCGTCAACTGGTTGGGATTTCTACTTTTGGGGTTTTGTCTCCAATCATGCTGACGTTAAGCTTTTTAGTCTTAGGGCTCAGTTTTGGACTGTTTGTGTTTGTGATGGTGCTTTTGGTTAGTTTCTGTATCCGTGTGATTTTTGATCGAGTGGAGCTGATGTATATTCCGAAGGTGAGCTTACTTTTGAGTACTTTAGCACTTTCCTTCTTCTTGATATTGGGGGTCGCGGTTTATATGGACACGACACTGGATCTTTCGCTGACGATTTTTCCAATGATGGTTATGTCTTCTATTTCTGAGAAGTTTTTGTCATCACAATCGGCTGAAGGCATGAAAAATGCTCTGATTGCGGCGATTGAAACGGTGATTGTTTCCTTGGCGGCTTACTTTTTTGTGGAGTGGGATTTTGTGCGGTCAGCGGTACTGGGGCGGCCAGAGCTTTTGTTTCTCCCGATCATTGCAACGGTGTGGCTTGGTCGGTTTACAGGGCTTCGGGTAACGGAATACCTCAAGTTTAGATCTCTTCTAAACGAAGACTCTCAGGAAGAATAAATTTAGATTTTTTATGTTTTTTTCAAAAAATAAGCAGAGCGATATACTGGGCATGAATGCGAGAAACATGCTCTATATTTCTCGTTTTAATTCGGGCGCGAATAAGCGTTTTGCAGATGATAAAATTTTCACCAAGCGGTTTTTAGAATCTCGTAATGTTGGTGTGGCGAAGCTTTATCATATCGTTAAAGACCACCGACAACTGAAGCCTGAGTTTTTTGAAGGGCTTCCTGGGACGTTCGTTATAAAACCGAATCGAGGCTTTGCTGGACAGGGTATTTTAGTGATAGTTGAAAAGAAAGGTGATTTTTGGATTACCGTCTCTGGGAAAAAACTCGATCGAGAATTTTTATACCGTCATTGTGAAGATATATTGGAAGGAAAGTATTCTATTTCGGGGACACATGACTCGGTCTTGATTGAAGAAAAACTCAATCCACATCCAGATTTTAGATCCCTTACGACGACCGGGCTTCCGGATATAAGAGTTATTGTTTTTAACTTGGTCCCCGTGATGGCTATGCTTCGAGTGCCAACGCCTGAATCGGATGGAAAAGCGAATATGGAACTGGGAGCGATTGCCTTGGGGATAGATATTGGGAGTGGAATAACCACTGGAGGCGCCCGTAAGTCAAAGTATATTTCGAAGCTTCCCAATGGAGAAAAAGCCTTTGGTTTTAAAGTACCTTTCTGGGATGAGATTTTACACGCCGCGGTCAAGATACAGCAGGTGAGTGACATTGGTTTTTTGGGGGTTGATTTTGTCATCACCAAGTCTGGAATAAAAGTGTTAGAGGTTAATGCTCGGCCTGGGCTAAAAATTCAGATTGCGAATAAGACGCCTCTTAGAAATAGGCTGGTAAAAGTTCAAGATCTAAAGGTTCTTAACCCTGAAGAAGGCGTTGAGGTCGCCAAGACCCTCTTTAGTGAAAAAGCGGTGATAGAGAATGTAAACTTCACTCCAAAACCAATACTCGGTGCTCGTGAAAACGTTTTACTCAATTCGGAGCCTCCAGAGAGCTTAGTGGCGAGTGTCCGTTTGAATACCGAAACCAATCTAATAAAGAAAGGACTCATAAAAGAATCTGAGAAATTAATGGATATAACGCTTCAGGGAAAACGACTGAAGCTTCCATTTGAGGTAGCGGATAGAGCCATTTTGGGTGATGATGATTTGGTGCTTTCTGGTAAGTATTTAAAAGATTTTTACATAGATCCCAGCAAGCCTTTTGAGTCTAAAAATTTAGTGGCTATCTCAAATGCCTCAGTGGATGAGAAAATGCTGCAGAACATAGATGAAAAAATTGCAGAAATAGATACAGAAATAAAATTGTTATCTTATCTGAACCCACAAAATTTAAGCGAGCAAAAGTCACTTTTTCTTGAGCATCCACAGTTTTCACCTCGTTTTGTGTATAGAGACTTAGACTTAGATATAACCCAGCTTCGAAATGAGCTGAAGCGTATTCCGGAAGTAAACCATGAGCTGTTTCCTTTATTTCGTCGAAAGATTGATGAATTAAGCCGAAAACTTGATTTACTTGAGTCTAGGTCAACGACTGATTTTGGAGCGGTTTCAGAAGCGCTCTTTGGGAAAGTAACACGAAATCTTTATCAAGAAGCTTTGAATTTTATTCGCGAGTATCTGCCAAATCTTAAACTAGATGAAAGTGAAATTTTAGACTTTAAAACCTCTCGAGAAGCTTTTC
>CALIGR010000129.1 GCA_938021445.1 uncultured Candidatus Altimarinota bacterium | reverse complement strand
TTCAAAAACAAATTCACTGTAGGCGGCTTGCCAGAGACAAAAGTTGGAAAGTCTTTGCTCTCCGCCGGTTCTCAGTATTAGATCTAGTGGAGGAACCTCTAAGTGTGACTCAAAATTAACTCCATGTTTTTCAACTAATCTGTTAATTTCATCTTGTCCGCCATAGTCGAGACAGATGATGATCGTGAACTTTTGGTTGTTTTCGGTTAATTTTTCGGCTTTCTCAAGTTTTTTGACCAAGCTTTTAGGGAGGCGATCTTTTCGGCCGGCGTGTTTAAATTTGATTTCTTTTGCCTGTAGATCATCAAACCAACTTTCAGCGGAGTCAAAAAGCTTCATAAGCCCGGCGACCTCTTGTGGAGATCTAGTCCAGTTTTCGGTGGAAAATCCATAAACAACAAGTGTATTGAAGTCTGACTCATAAAGCGTCTGAGTTACGACTTCTCGAATCACTTCAAAGCCTTTTTGATGACCGTTGAGACTCGTTTGATTGTGTGATTTAGCCCAACGGCGATTTCCGTCAGCAATAAGACCAAAAGCGAGTTTTTTTGTCATTTCATTAAAACTACTAAATGATTAAATAGGAGCAATTTGATTTATTTGGAAAATATATTTTACATTTATTTTCTTTTGTTCTATAGAAAGTGAGAACATTATGAAAAATTAATATGCTAACACTGCCACAAGCTCGGGGAATTTTCAATAACTCAACAAATGCAAGGGATGTTTGTAGGGCTATAGGCTCTTTGGATGAGAGGACTCCTATTGGGCGATTGATTGGTATTATGAAGCCAAGTAGACGCCGTTTAGTTTTTGCGGGTCTAAAACCGATTGTTGATTCTACTCGTGAGGGTCTTGTTCATGTGACCGGCGATGCCTTATTTAAAGATGGTGCATTTTTTATTCGAGACTTAGGTTTTTTGGCTATGGAAGATGGCGCTGATTGCTTTGCTCACTTCAGATTTAATGATGCGGATGCTGCTCAGGAGGTGACAAGACTTTTATCAGTTGGAGATACGCCATTGAGTGAAGTTGATCCAGCGAATCAAAAGTTTTGGCACGAGTCCCATATGCTTCCAACTGATGTGGAAGGGCTTTCAACTCAGTTAGTTTTTCCGGAGGAACCAATTTTAATTAGAAAATCCTAGTTAACTTTATTAGTGGATTTTAATCACTAAAATACTTTGACCAAGCTGAAATTAACTTTAAAATTCGATCGAATTAATTAATAACCTGGTAAAACAATGGCGAAAGCAGAAAAAAAGGCGGTGATAGCCAAGCACCAATCTCACAAAAAAGACACAGGATCCGCTCCTGTACAGATAGCAATCCTCACGGACAAAATCACGTCGCTCACTGAGCACCTTAAGTCACATAAAAAAGATAAGCACTCACGACGAGGTCTTATTGGTATGGTCGGAAGACGATCAAAACTTCTTCGTTATCTCAAAATGAACGATCAGAAGTCTCACAAGAGTATTGTTGAGGCCCTTGGTCTTCGAAAATAGTAAAACTTTAGAACGCTCGGGAATCATAACCGGGCGTTTTCTTTAACCCAGCCTATCGGCGGGCAAGTGGAAAATTCCTTATTATGGTTCTTTAGCGTTTATTATATTTTTTTAATACGCTAAACATGTCAGAAATTAAACAGACATCGATTACGGTAGGGGAATCAGAGTTGAAATTTGAAACAGGGCGTTATGCTTTTCAAGCAGAAGGAGCTGTCGTGGTTTCTTTGGGTGATCAAAACTTACTGGTTACGGTTGGGATGGGCGGTGCTAGAGATGGAATGAATTTTTTCCCTCTGGTTGTTGAGTTTGAGCCAAAGACTTACGCGCTTGGAAAACTTAAGCACTCTCGAATCAACAAACGAGAAGGACGACGAAGTGATCGCGATGTTCTTACCTCACGGATGACGGATCGTCCACTTCGACCAATGTTCCCAAAGGGAATGCGAAATGAAGTACAGGTTATCTGCACACAACTTCAGACCGATGGTGAACGACCACCAGCCGCCCTTTGTATGTCAGCGGCGAGTATGGCGATTCAGTTGGCAGGGCTTCCTTTTGAAGAATCAATCGCTGGAGTCAATGTTGGTTATGATGATGCCGGAAATTTGGTTGCGTTTCCAACGTATGACCAGCTCGATAAGAACGGACTAGACCTAACAGTCGCCGGGACTTCTGACGCGATCATGATGGTCGAAGCTGGGGCGAATCTGATCTCAGATGAGGCGATGATTAAAGCGCTTGAGTTTGCTCACGCAGAAGTAAAGAAAATTTGTGCAGCGCAAGATGCGTTTTTGAAAAACTTTGATATAGAAGCGAAAGAAGCCACGATCGCTTCTGACTCGGAAAGTTACGAAGTTGCCGCAAATCTTGTGGCTCAGATAATTTCAGAAGATGACCTAACCGCCGTTTGGGGAGAAACAAAGAAAGAAGTGAAAAAGAAGATGAAAGTCTTAGAGGAAAAAATGCTAGAAGCTTGTGCTGAAAAAATTGAGGCGGAAGAAATAACAAAATCTGACCTAATGTCAGCCTTTGAGAAAGCTTTTGCTAAAAATATGAGAGCTCGTGTCTTTAGTACTGGGAAGCGAGTCGATGGACGAGCTCCAGACCAAATCCGAGAACTTAAATCAGAAGTGGGGGTACTTAATCGAGTTCATGGTTGTGGGCTCTTCCAGCGAGGAGAGACACAAGTGCTTTCTATTCTGACGCTTGGTGGGCCTGATGAAGAACTTCATGTGCCGGACACCGATCGTCCAGAATTCAAACAACGATATATGCACCACTATAATTTCCCACCATTTTCAGTGGGGGAAACTCGACCACTTAGAGGGCCTGGACGACGAGAAGTCGGACATGGAGCTTTGGCTGAAAGAGCGCTTAAGTACGTTATTCCTCCAGCAGAAGAAGGATGGGCTTATACGATGCGAGTTGTTTCTGAAGTGTTGAGCTGTAATGGCTCGAGTTCGATGGCTTCAGTTTGTGGATCAACGCTCGCGTTGATGCATGGGGGAGTGCCTCTTAAGGCGCCTATTGCCGGAATCGCGATGGGACTTTTGATGCAGGATGATGGTGAGTATCGAATCCTAACCGATATCCAAGGATTGGAGGATTTTGATGGAGACATGGACTTCAAAGTCGCTGGAAACAATGAGTCTATCACGTGCCTGCAACTTGATATAAAAATTAAAGGTCTTGATCTTTCACTTCTAGAGGAAGCGCTTAAAAAAGCCAAAACGGCTCGAGCGGAAATTTTGAAAAACATGCTGACTTGTATCTCAGAGCCAAGCACACAAATGAGTCCTTACGCGCCACTCATCGAAACGATGAAAGTAGAAGAGGATGAGATTCGAGTTGTGATTGGGAAAGGGGGAGAAACGATTCAAGGACTAACCGCTGAGTATGATGTAAATATTTCTATCGAGGATGATGGAACGGTGGTTATCACTGGACTCAGAGATGGTATTGCGGGAGCAAAATCAGCTATTGAAAAACTAGTCTACAAACCAGATATTGGGGATGTATTTGAAGACTGTACCGTTAAGACCATTATGGACTTTGGAGCCTTTGTTGAGTACGTCCCAGGCAAAGATGGTCTGGTTCACGTTTCAGAAATAGCCCAAGAACGAGTGGAAAATGTTTCAGATCACCTATCAGAAGGAGATAAGGTGACGGTGAAAATAAAAGACATTGATAATCAAGGACGAGTGAAGTTGACGATCAAAGGTGTGTAATAAACTTATAATTCTAAATTATTCTGAAGAGCTCACGGTTGCCGTGGGCTTTTTTAGTTGAGCTTTTTTTATTTTAAAATACAAAGTCAGTATTATGTCAAATGTTGATGAAATTTATACACCAGAGAGACGAGAATTAATTTTAGCTGAGATTGATTCTCAAAGTTCAAGTTTTATTCCGCTTGATCTCGCTACTAGTAACGATGTTTTGATCGTTTTAAGTAGAGAAATGTCTGGTTATAGCTCAGTAGCGGCTGGTCCTGGTTTTAATGAGACTTTGGGAGAAGCCAGAGATATTGGGAGTAGGTTGCATCGCAGATTAAAAGTTACAGAAACTCTTTCTCCTGAGATGCCTCCAGGTGTGTTGGCGTCAGTTTTGTTAAATTGGTTAGATTTCATTACACAAATACCGATAGAAGAATCAGTTGGTGGTGAAGATTTAGTACTTTTTTATATTAGGCGTGGCTATGCTCCTATCTCAAGGCAAAGGTATGCAGGAGGTGAGTCTTTTAGTTTTTCGAGCCATGCTGAAGCTGAAGAAACCTTGTTACATGCACTAAAAGAGTATTTAGTAGAAAAGCCTCCGCTTTTAGATGAATTTGATCGGATGTCCGCATATCCAAAAACTCAATTATGCTACAATCCAGTGATGGCTAAAGACTGGTGTGAAAAATTAGGGCTTACTTTTTACGGAATTCCCCAGCAAATTATTGATGTAGCTGGGTTTGCACCTGATCCAAGACTTTAGTAACGTCTACTACTGGCGAAGTATATACTCCCACCGATAGAGAGTAGTAAAACCAGGAAAGCCCAAGGAAAGTTGAACTGAGTTTTATTTCCTGCTTCTGGTAAGAGCTCGGTCCCTTCTGGATAGTCCTGCAGGTCGATAAACTGAGTCTCTTTTTCGATAGTATCGAGAAAGCTGTCAGAGAAGCTGCCAGCGCTACTTCTGATCTCGGTCGTATCGCCAATGGTCTCTCCTAAAGTGGTTTTGATGAGATTGCTTCCGGCGGCTAGGTCTTTATTGAGCTGGTTTTTGGTATTCTCAATTATAGCGGGGATGACGGTGTCTACTTTACTGTTTCCTGTGTCCGGGATACTTGGAACCTCGAGGCCTGAAAAGATAGTTTTGCCTTCATCGTTAAAACTAAAGTTTTTGAAGCTAAAGCTATCATCTACGGCTGGGACTTCAGTGCTAGCATCGAAGGTATTCGTATCAGAACTTGATTTTGATGCACTGGATCTTGGCCTTGGACTGTCATCACTGTTTGTTTGCACTTCTGAGTCTTCAGCGCTGGTTTTAGTTGCCTCCGGTTCTGGATCAGCCGGTCTTGGTTCTACACTGGGAGTTGGGGATACGAGCGCTGGCTCAATATTAACCGGGTCTGTCCAATAAGGAGTACTTTCAGGCAATGGATCTTCGTCCCAGATCGTGTACATCCCTGAAGCAAAAATAGTGGCTGAGAAAATTTTCACATCTGGTTCTGGAGAGTTTTCGAGCTTCCCTCCGATTCGCTTCCAGCGTTTTTGGTGATCTTGGTTCTTTGGATCAACTAGATGCCAGAGGGCTGGTCTGCTTATGTTTTCATTGAGAAACATTCGAGTGAGCAGCAAAACCCCACTATCATTTTTGAGTGTTTCTTCAGATAAACTGACTCGGAGCCTATTTCTTGAGCGGATAAGACTCCTCGAGTCGATGAAGTTAATGTCTGAGTCATCTGAAGTGATCAGATCAAAGCTGCTGATTTCTCGCATACGGGCCCGAGGAGCTTTGATAGGAGACTCTATGATTACAGGTGGTAGTAATTCACCAGAAAAAGCGGTCTTGTCGGCTTTATTCGCAACGGTTTGGTCTTTGAGAAACTCTAGATAGATCTTCCCTTTACTGTCAGCCAAGACGCCGGATTCTACTATTTTTCCATTTTGGACCTTTATAACCCCTTCGGTGAGCCATTGTGCAGAAGCACTCAAGCTCAAAAAGCTCAAGATCAATGATAGAAAAAAAAGTGTTTTTTTGTGCACGTTCTTTATTTTGATGAAGTTTAGCTTAAATTCAAATTA
>CALIGR010000128.1 GCA_938021445.1 uncultured Candidatus Altimarinota bacterium | reverse complement strand
TCAAATTAACCTTGACGGAAGATGGTTCGTGTCTAAGATCGCTCAGCTGTTTCGGTAATCACCAAATCAGCTAGATCTTTGACAGACTGTAAAACGCTGTATTAATAGACCAGAGCCGGTCTATGTAATACAAAAAGATATCTACAAATTTCAATGAAATAGATGTCTGAATATATGAATATTAAATTTCTTAGATTTGCTTGCGTGTATAGATAAGCAAGTCTAAGCGTAATGGTAAAAAAGTTACATAAGAGTGTATAACGAATGCCTAGACAGATAAATCCGATGAAGGACGTTGCAGATTGCGATAAGCCTCGGCGAGTCATCTAACAGACTATGACCCGGGGATTTCCGAATGGGGAAACCCACCATTTATTGGTATCATATGCCCAAATTCTCTGATATTAAGCATATGAAGGGAAGTCGGCGAACTGAAATATCTCAGTAGCCGGAGACAAGAAATCAAACGAGATCCCCTTAGTAGTGACGAGCGAAAAGGGAATAGCCCAAACCCGCATTTGCGGGGGTTGTAGGACCTCAACATCTTACTTAACCATATAGAAGAATGCTTTGGAAAGAGCAGCCATAGAAGGTGATAGCCCTGTAAACGAAATATAGTTAAGTCAGTAGAGTGTTCCTGAGTAGGGTCGGACACGTGAAATCCGGCTTGAATCTGGGTGGACCACCATCCAAGGCTAAAAAGTTTATCTGATCGATAGTGAACTAGTACCGTGAGGGAAAGGTGAAAAGAACCCCGGGAAGGGGAGTGAAATAGATCTTGAAATTATATGCTTATAAGGAGTGGGAGCCTTCGGGTGACCGCGTGCCTTTTGTAGAATGAGCCAACGAGTTAGCTGTATGGGGTATTTGGTTAAGGCAGTATCAGCCGAAGCCATAGCGAAAGCGAGTCTTAAATGGCGACTATCTCATGCACTAGACCCGAAACCAGGTGAGCAAACCATGAGCAGGTTGAAGCGTATGTAAAAGTACGTGGAGGACCGAACCATCGAGTGCAGCAAAACTCTTGGATGACTTGTGGTTAGAGCAGAAATTGTCATCGAACCTGGAAATAGCTGGTTCTCTCCGAAATATATTTAGGTATAGCCTCTAGTAACTAGCATGGGAGGTAGAGCTCTGTTTGGGGAAGGGCGGTAAACAACTGTACCGACTCTTAGCAAACTTCGAATGCCCATGTGATTGTCTAGGGAGTCAGGCTGCGACAGCGAAGTGCCGTAGCCGCGAGGGAAAGAGCCCAGACCACCGTCTAAGGTCCCAAATGTTATCTCAGTGGTAAACGATGTGAGATTGTTTAAACAGCCAGGAGGTTGGCTTAGAAGCAGCCACCCTTTAAAAAGTGCGTAATAGCTTACTGGTCGAACGATTTTGCGCGGAAAATTCAACGGGGCTTAAGATAGCAACCGAAGACGTGGATTCCAATTTATTGGAATGGTAGGAGAGCGTTGTAGGAGCACTGAAGCGAGACTGAGAAGTTTCTCGTGGAGCGACTACAAGTGAGAATGTTGGCATAAGTAACTTTAACAATGTGAAAACCATTGTCGCCGTACACCCAAGGTTTCCGATCCCATGGCAGTCATGGTCGGGTTAGTCGGGCCTAAGGCGAGGCCGAAAGGCGTAGTCGATGGACAACAGGTTAATATTCCTGTACCACTTAATTCAGTGATGGCGTGACACATTTGGAAAATTCGTTGCCGGTTAATGATTCCGGTCTAAGTGTTTAGCTTATGCTTTGTGAGGAAAATCCCACAGAGTTCGCAAGACACGAATGATAGCTATCCTCGCTTGCGAGGATTAAAATGATGATTCAAGTGTCCAGAAAAGCGTCTAAACTTATGGATTAAGTGACCGTACCGCAAACTAACACTAGTGGGTGGATTGAGTATATTCAGGCGTTCGAGATAACTAAGCTTAAGGAACTCGGCAAAACAGCGTCCGTAACTTCGGGATAAGGACCGCCCATATTTATATGGGCCACAGCAAAAGATGCCCTGCAACTGTTTATCAAAAACATAGCTCCGTGCTAACTCGTAAGAGGATGTATACGGGGTGACCCCTGCCCAGTGCCAGAAGGTTAAGAGGATTGGTTAACGCTGAGAATCGAAGCCCTGGTGAACGGCGGCCGTAACTATAACGGTCCTAAGGTAGCGAAATTCCTTGTCGGGTAAGTTCCGACCCGCACGAATGGGGTAATGATGGGGCAACTGTCTCAAGCTTAGTCTCGGTGAAATTGCAGAAACGGTAAAAATGCCGTTTACGCGCGGTAGGACGGAAAGACCCTATGGAGCTTTACTCTAGCTTGACATTGAGTCTTTTTACATCATGTGCAGGATAGGTGGGAGACATTGAAGTAGCCACGCCAGTGGTTATGGAGTCATTGTTGAGATACCACCCTTGTTGTAAAAAGCCTCTAACCTTGGCCGTTATCCGGTCTGGGAACATTGTTAGGTGGGGAGTTTGTCTGGGGCGGACGCCTCCTAAAAAGTAACGGAGGCGCGCAATGGTATGCTTAGGTCGGATGGAAATCGACCTGGACGTGTATTCGCACAAGCATGCCTGACTGTAAGACCTACAAGTCGAGCAGGGACGAAAGTCGGTGAAAATGATCCGGTGTCACCACGTGGGTGGGGCATCGCTCAACGGATAAAAGTTACCCTAGGGATAACAGGCTAGTTGCTTCCAAGAGTCCATATCGACGAAGCAGTTCGGCACCTCGATGTCGGCTCATCGCATCCTGGGGGGGTAGTCCCTCCCAAGGGTATGGCTGTTCGCCATTTAAAGCGGTACGCGAGCTGGGTTCAGAACGTCGTGAGACAGTTCGGTCCCTATCCTCCGCGCGCGTTTAGGAATTTGAAGGGAGCTGCTCCTAGTACGAGAGGACCGGAGTGGACGAACCTCTGGTGTACCAGTTGTCGAGTCATCGGCATTGCTGGGTAGCCAAGTTCGGAAGGGATAACCGCTGAAAGCATCTAAGCGGGAAGCCTCACCTAAGATAAGATTCCTCTTAAGACCCCTGGGAGATTACCAGGTTGATAGGTCACAAGTGTACGTGTAGCAATACATTCAGCTGAGTGATACTAATCGGTCGTTTGAACTTTTCTATCATTATGTTTTTTCTTCTGCTTTTATTAGTAGAAAAACTTGCTTGCTTATCTTTGCTGCAAGCAAATCTAAGAAATTACTATTAATTTAGATCATTATTCAGACATCTTTAAAAAATATTTTGTGATATTGCGTTTTACACTGTCTTCTTTCTTGTAAAGAAGGCTCCATGTTGACATCTGAAGCGAAGGGGGTACACCTGTTCCCATTTCGAACACAGCCGTTAAGTCCTTCAGCGCCGATGATACTTAGAGTTATCTTGGGAAAGTAGGTCGATGTCAACATGGAGCCTTTTTTTGTAACTAAAATTTACCTTGACTCATGTCTTGGTATCTATACATTCTTCCAGCTAAAATAGATTAAATTATCATGACCAATCGAAGTTCTTGTAAACGACACGGAGCCCATCATATCACTCGACGTAGAGCTAAATCTACGATTTCTACTCGTCTTAATAAAGCAAAAGCGCGAGATCGACGTGAAGCCCTCAAAGAAAAAGGACTTAATTGTTAGTTCATAAGTACTAAATTAAGATTTCAAATTAAGAAAGATCCTATCTGGGTCTTTTTTTGTATGTAAAAGTTATTTTAGAACCAGCTCTTTGTTTCCTTTTTAACTTTTTCTAAAAGATCTCTCATTTTGGAGGAGAGCTTACTTGGCATAACATGCTTTATTTTGACCAAGTGATCACCAGACTGTCCGTCACGTTTGATACCTTGATTAACTATCTTGATGATACTTCCATCTTCTGTTTTTTCAGGAACGGTTATTGTTTCCTTTCCCCAGAAAGTTTTCACCTCGACTTCCGTACCCAAAATAGCGTCAAAAATAGAAACTTCTAGATCTGACTCTAAATTTAAACCAGATCTTCTAAATGTTTTAGATGGGGTTACTCGGATATGTATATAGAGATCTCCAGATCCTGCGCCATTTTTTCCAGCGTCGCCCTTTCCTCTCATTCGAAGCGTCGTGTTGTCCTCTAGACCCGCTGGGATTTTCACTTCTATGTTGCTCTTGTTTTCAACTCTTCCGTCTCCCTTACAGCCCGTGCAGAGCGTTTCGAAGGTCTTACCGGTTCCATGACACGTCCCACAAGTGGTTTGCTGCTGTACGACCCCGAATGGGGTTTGAAATTTTTGTGCCATAGTCCCAGATCCACTACAGGTGCTACAGGTCTTTTGCCCTTCACCCCCTTTAGTATCACATTTATGGCAAGATTCGTAGCGTCTTGCTGGGAATGTTTTACTTATCCCTTTTACCGCTTCATCAAAATCAAGCGTCACATCGACTTCTAGATCGGATCCTCGCTGAGGAGTATTTCGTTGTTGCGTTCGGTTATTCACCCCGCCAAAAAAACTGGAGAAGACGTCCTCAAAGCCACCAGCGCCGCCCATACCGCCAAAATCAAAATCCACATTGCCTCCCTGAAAACCACCAAATCCTCCTGCGCCTCCACCAGCACTTCCGCCCATGGACCCAAACTGATCGTATTGGGCTTTTTTGCGGTCATCACTTAAGGTCTCATAAGCCTCGTTTATTTTTTTAAATGCTTCCGCATCACCGCCTTTATCGGGGTGATGTTTTTTGGCTTTGGTTCGAAAAGCTTTCTTGATTTCGTCTTTACTGGCTGATTTGGAGACACCGAGAGTTTCGTAAGGATTCATAGTCTTATTATTCAGCAAGATTTTAGACTTCCTAGCACTTGGGTCAAGTGAGTGCTAGTCTATTTTGAAGGCATTACACCACTGGCTGCGGCACTCATATCATCCCAAAAACGATCTTTTACTTCACTCCCTCGAGCGGCGACAATTTGTCCTTTTTGGTCATAGCCCCCAAGTGTATTTCCCATATAGCCTAAAAAGCCACCAGGGTGCTCCCGTTCTATTTGCTGAAGTCCCTCAAGTTCTTTTGTTTGAGGGTATCTTGGATTTACACCGAGCATGTTTTTTACAAATTTTATATATCCAAAATCAAATCCTGTTGCTTCAAACTTTTCTACTTGAGTACTCGTGTTATCAATGACCCGAGCATTCATGACTGCAGCTGTGATCGCGGCTACCGGTGCGTTTTCTTTGGTGAGATCCATTTCTACTTTTTCTCCATCGACACCTCCTGCTGGTTTCACGATGATTTGAGGAATGGTTCGATTAAGATCTACTTTAGCGAGACTTCCGTTGGGGCCAAGCTGAATGACGGGATTGCCATCTGGATCAATACCGGTTAAGACGGTCCCGTCAGGAAGGCTTGAGAGGGTATTGGCTACATTTTTTTGCTCCGTAGAGGTCAGATCTACAAAAGTTGGGGAGAAAGACAGCTGAGAGGTAAAAGTACTGGCGTTTTCACTTGCGACGGCTTTTTTGTGTGCTTGCCAGACATCCGTATCGATTTCTCCGGTTGCTTGAAGTTTTTGATGGGCGGCTTTCAAACGTTTAGCAAGGTCGCTATCTTCGCTGTTAAGTTCTTCTTCAACGTTTTGGATCGCCTCCATACTATCTTCAGCAATGTCCATAGTCTTCATTTTTGCCTCTACGGCTTCCACTTTTCCTAGTATTTCTTGAATGTGTTCAAGTACGGGATAAACAACTTCTTCATTGCGATGATTAACTTTACTAAGAAGTTTCGCTCTTGCTTTACCTAAGAGTTTTTTGTAGAGGACTATATCGAGATCATCAGTTGGACTTCCATCTTCGTTTTTTATAAATGGAGGGTGTAATAGATCCTGAGTGAGTTCGTCACCAATAAGTTGTTGATTTTCTCTGATCGTGGCCCGAAATTCAGGGTTCATTGCGAGACTGATGACTTTTTCTTTATTGAGTCGAGTATTAAGCGCACTTTCTAGGGCAGCTTGTTTTCGGTTTATATTATTTCGTTTGGTTATAAGTCTCAAAAATTGATCCCGAGTCGTCTCTTTTCCAGAAAAACTTACGAGCATCGTAATAAGCTCATCTTCTCCCACTCCTTCACCACGGTCAAAGCTATCGATTGCTTCTAGTAGCTGAGCCTCAAGTTCGCCAGAAAATGAAGTTTCCCCAAGACTTCGTACATGGCTAATCAAGTTTTTAATTTCAATTGAGTTTTGGTCTCGTGCTTTTTCAGTCCTCGATGTGAGAGTTGTCATGCGATTATTCATAACCGAAAAAATCTCGTCTTCTAAACTTTTTAAAGCTTCAAATTTTTCGCTTTTCTCGGAGTCAGTAAACTCCGTATTTTCTTCGATGGCCAGGACGGCATTTATAAGATTTTTTGAGTAGAGACTAATGAGCCGGTCTACTGCGTGTGAATGCATTTCTCTAAGCTCTTGGTTCGCTTTGTTTAGCTGAGATTGGTATTCCGTTTTTTGTGCTGGATCGCTTAAGTCATAGTTATCTATAAGTCTTTTTATGCTCGTTTTTTTGGCTGATATTTTGCTGAACTGAGCATTAGTCACAAAGTTAAATACGGTTTTCTTCGTATAGGTCGAGTTTTTGTCTCCAGTGGCATCGGTGAGCTGATTGATGAAATTATCTGCGATTTCCCCACTCCCGAAATGAGCGAGTGACTCATCAAGCACTTGATCTTGGATGTAGGCGACATGCTCGCTTCGTTCTTGGTCTTGGAAGGCTTCAAAGTCTTCTTTCTTAGCGGTTCGTTCTTTGAGTGTTGGGTGCTCAGCTAAAAGAGTGTCTTCGTCGTAACGGTTCACTGGAGTAATTATTGTACCGGTTTTAACTTCAGGAATTTTTCCATCAAGGGTTCGAAATGAGGCTTTATACTTACCTTCGTTTTTATTAAACCCGACGAAGAGACTGGCAATCTCTTCTGTTCCGTTATTTATGATTTTGATATAATTACAGTCCTTAGGTAGCAGCACCCGGCGAAGCCAGTCTTTGCCTGGAGCTTCAAGTCCTTCATGACCATAGAAATCAACTTTGTAGCTACCACCACTTTGATCGGTGAAAAGCTCTAGAGCTAGATCCCGTTCTTCAAACATAAAACGCCCAATGGCGTCATTTGGCATAGCGTTGATAACGAATTCTTTTTGATTTTCAAAAGCATGGCTTTCGTTGTTTTCGTGACCAAAAAGGTTGTGGTATTCAGCCTCTTCGCCCGTGCCCCATTCTTGACCATCTTTGCTCTGAGTCAGATCATCGAAGATAGCCTCCCCTTCAGCGAGCTTCTTCAAGATACTTACATTCTGACTTATGGTGTTTTTTCTAAAAGGGCTTTTGAATTTTTCTTTATTAATTCGAGCGTTTTCCCCCTTCCCAATTGACCCAGCCTCTGCTTGAGCACGCATCACCTGAAGTTTTAAACCCTGCATATCATCTTTAACCGAATCGATGTATGCCTGCCTTTCCATTTCCTGGCTAACGGATTCATAGGCACTCGGGCCTGGCTCACTATTTTGAAAAATCCACCTCGTGCGAGGGGTTGAATTTTTAAAATCAAAACACAAAAATTTCATGAGTAAATCGGGCGATTATATCACATATTATATATATATACAATTATGAACTGTGTTAATTTTACCTGATTAGTATTCCTGATTTTTAGGGTTTGTTTTTTTTGTGTTTTTGTGATACAAT
>CALIGR010000127.1 GCA_938021445.1 uncultured Candidatus Altimarinota bacterium | reverse complement strand
GAAGACCTGAAAGCCGCCCAAAAAGTAGTCAGTCTTGGAGGGTTTATAGGCGTTGGTGGAGTCCTTACTTATCCTAAATCTGAAGCGCTTCGTGACGTCATTTCACAAATTCCACTATCACACTTAGTGATCGAAACTGATGCCCCGTTCCTCACGCCTCACAACGCCCGAAAATCAGGCCTAAAGCAAAATTCACCACAGTATTTACCAGAAGTTATTGAAGTTTTATCTACGGTATTAGGTAAGTCTCAAGATGAGGTGAGTGAGGCCTGTTTTGAAAATAGTCTCAAACTGTTTAACTTAGCCCGTTAAAATTTCCATTAATCTTTTCTTGGTCTCTGCTAGTTGAAAGTTTTGCTCAACAAACTCTCTCGCGTGAGTGGTGAAGACTTCCGCTTCTTCTGGATTATCAGCAAAGTAGCCAATTTTTTCAGCCAGACTCATCGCATTGTTTGGTTCCACCAGTAAAAACCCAGGGGTAACGTTTAGTTTTTTCTTGTCTCTGAGCCAGATCTCAAACTGCTGCATGATCTCTTTTGGTCCTGTCTGATTAAAAGCTATAACGAGTTTTCCCATCGCAAAAGCCTCAATCACGATCCGGCCAAAGGTCTCTGGTTCTGTCGAGGGAAAGACTACCAAGTCGTGTGCTAAAATTTCCTCGAAAGGGCTTGGGACTTCTGACTTTAGGTGTACGTTTTTAAGCTGACGCTTCTCAATGAAGTCTTTAATCTCAGCTTCGTAATCGAGCGTGTCTTGATTGTTTTTGACCGGGCTTCCCGTTATCTGAAATTTTAATTCTGGATTGCGCTCAAGTAGTAAGTCGGCCGCCTCTACGATGTATTTTTGCCCTTTTCTCCGATCAATGCGCCCCAAGCACAACACGGACTGTATAGAGGTTGAGACCACGGCCTTTGGGATATCTGGAAAACTGATACCGTTTTCAACGATTCGGATTTTTTTGAGGTCTTTTTCATTTATCTCTGCACGCAGATACTGCCGCGTCGGAATTGAGTTTGCTACCAAGACATCAGCATATTGGCCAATATTTTTAACGAGCGAGCTTGGTCTCACCGTAAAATCATGAAAACAAGCCGTCCAATGCCCCTTGAGGCCGAATATTTTTTTAGCCAGAAACACGACAAAGTGGGCTCTTGGCGTATTTGTAAAAAAGTGATTTGCGTCTTCTTTTTTCGCTAACTTCTTAAGCCGAGAAGCCGTCATGACAAGCTTAAAACTGGCTATCCCCTTTTTTAAAATCCCCCCACTCACACTCGGAAGATTAAACAGTTGTGTTGGAACGTCCGCTCTTAGTAAAGATTGGTACTCCCGACTCTGACCGCCTAATATCACTGGATTTAGACGTCTTAAGTCTGTTTCATCTAGGTCGTTTAAAAAATCAATCAGGAACCTTTCCGCCCCTCCTACAAACTCGCCCTGATCCACCAAAAAAGTTTTTTGTTTCTGCATCCGCCAGATCTTAGGATTTGTTGGATTGAAACTCAACAACAAACTCACCGCACCGTGCTTCGTAATGTTCTGAAAACAAAGCCCAAAGCACAAATACACTCAGTAGAAATAAAACAATCCAGCCAATGAGGCTCGAAATACTTATGACGCCAAAGAGCCCAAAGAGATGAGCGATTTGTAATAATAACTCTAGTAGCACAAACGCGGGGATAGCAATAAGTTCTCCAATGATTGGGATACTCCCAAAAAGGCTTACCAAAAAACTCGTCAGCATGATCAATGGCATAACCGGCTCGGCGAGGAGATTAGAAAAAATTCCAGCCCACGGGAAATCTCCAAAGAAAATCACAATGATCGGAAACACCGCAATCTGTGCCACCAGGCTCACCGTAAAGATCGTCGTGAGATGAAACGGATCTGGGCATTTACTCAGCCACGGCTGAACTACGGGCAACAGTAATAAAATCCCAATAGTTGCTGCAAAACTCAAGAAAAAACCAATATCTTTCGAGAGCATCAGTGGGTCATAAATCCCCATAATTACGGCGGTGATGAGTAGTAAGTTTCGGTAGTCTGCTTGTCGCCCTAAAACTAACGCAAACCCGACGATCCCTCCCATCACCGCTGCTCTAATGACGGGCGCTTCTGCACCACTCATCCCCACATAAACCATCAAGAAGATGAGAGACACTACCAAGAAAATAATCGCCCCAAAACGCTTCAAGAAAAAACCAAGCACGAGCAGGATGATCGATACGTTTGTACCAGAAACCACCAATAAATGCTGAAGACCCGATGTTTTAAAATCAAACTGAGTCGATTCGGGAAGCTGGTTTTTCACGCCCACCAAAACCCCCATCGCGATAGACGCATGAGGATCGGGGAGTTGGGATTTTAGGTTTTCACTGAGTTTATTTCTCAAGTTTTGTGTGAATCCCCAAAAAGTTGTTCCCGCTTCTTGAGGTTCAACTTTTGGAAAACGAATAAGACTCTGCACCTGATGTCGTCTTAGAAACCCCGCATAATCAAACTCTTGAAATTCTGGTGGGGCTTTGACGGTCCCTACAAGTTCTAAATTTTGACCATACAGGAAGTATTCATCCGGTTTCACCATCACTAAAATTCGAGCTCTCGTCTCTAGGGTTTCCCCTCTAAACTCAAGTTTCTGAACTCTAAAGTAAAACCGGTTATTTTTTTCTCTCTGATCTATAAAACTATCAACTGAGCCCTGTATTTTTATTTTTTTGTAGTGGAATTCACTGAGATAGTCCTCTTTTACCTGCGCCTCAATCCGAAAACTAAAAACCCCTAAAGTCAGAAAAAAAAGACTCAGACAAAGTACTGAAAACTTTTGAAACACATAAAAAGTAAGACCTAAAAAAATTCCAATTGAGATAAACCAAAGCTGAAACTGCAACAACCCAGCTGCAAAAATACCGAGAACCAGCATCAGTAAAATCAGTCGAAATTTTTGCGCGTGAGACATCACGCCACTTCAACGCTTCTGCCTAAAAAAATCAAGGTCGCGACTTCAGGGGAATTTAAGAAAACTACCCCGCTACTCGGTACACTTCCTCAAGTGTTGTTTCACCTTGAAGCACTTTTTTAACCCCGTCTTCAAAGAGCGTCAAAAAGGCTTTATCTGCGGCTTGTACTGCTTCCAGTAGTGGCTTCTCTCTCGTTTCTTTGGCGATGAGTTCTTGAGTCTGACTGTCCAAGAGCAAGGCTTCCGTGATAACCGTTTGACCGAGGTATCCTGTATGAGAGCATTTTTCACAACCAGCTCCCAACTGGCTCGTCAGAAAATGATGCTGGGTATCATTTCCAGTCTCGTCGGTGATGGCACTAGTTGTGATATTCGCGCTCAGTTCTGGATAAATCTGGTGAACTTTACTGACCGCCGCTCTCAGTTTTTCAACATTGTAGATTTCGGTTTCATCATTTTTGACGCATTGAGGACAGACTTTTCTCAGGAGTCTTTGGGCTAAGACGGCATTAAGTGATGCCGCGATGTTGAAATCCTCTAGCCCTAGATTTCTTAGTCTAGTTATGGCCCCAACGGCTGAATTAGTATGCAGGGAACTTAGCACCACATGACCGGTCAAAGAAGCCTCTGTCGTCAATTTAGCCGTATCAAAATCACGAATCTCCCCAATCAAGATCACATCCGGATCGTGCCTGAGCAGCGCCTTTAGGCCGTTTGAAAAATTGTAGTCTGAATTTGAAGCGACCTGGCTTTGGGTTACATTGTCTAGGTGATATTCGATTGGGTCTTCAAGCGTGATGAGTTTCCGTTCTGGCTCATTGAGCTGAGCGAGCATCGAGTAAAGTGTGGTCGTTTTCCCACTCCCAGTTGGGCCAGTTACCAGAACCATTCCATTTTTCCGACGTAACACCGAATTAATCTTGCTTTCCGCATACTTATCAAAACCAAGTTCCGTAAACGTCTTGATTCCCCGGTGACTATCCAACACCCTCATGACTACAGACTCAATGAATTCTGTTGGAACCGTTGAGACCCGCAGATCAACTTGCCTCCCATTCGCATTAAAAGAAAGATGTCCATCCTGTGGAATATGGGACAAATTAGACTTCATCCCCGACTTATACTTGATGTGGTTTACCAGCTTTTTAGCCGGCTCCATCTCCATCTCACAGATATCATGTAAAATTCCGTCTAATCTAAATCGCAGCACCACTTTTTCTTCATACGGCTGGAAATGAATATCTGACGCTTTTACTTTAAGCGCCGACATTTCGATTTCGTTGAGTGCTTCTGGTGTCGTCAGATTATAAATATTTTCAGCCAGTGTCTGAAACCCTAAAAAAGCCGACTCAAAATTTCCATCCGTAGACTCTATATAATGATCCTCTAGCTGGATCGTTTTTCTTTGTATCAAGTTTGACTGGTACCACTTAACCACGGCATCAAATCCTGTCTGAGAACAAATGAGTAGCTCTACATCAATATGACTCGCTTCCAGTTTGCTCAAAATTTTCCTTGTCTCTGCTGATTTTGGGTTTAGCACGGCCACTTTTAGCGCCCGATTATTTTTATGAAAAGGAAGAATCTCACCCTGTCTTGCATCTACCTCTGT
>CALIGR010000126.1 GCA_938021445.1 uncultured Candidatus Altimarinota bacterium | reverse complement strand
TTTTTAGTTCCAACTAAACCGGCCATTTCACGTTTCTTTCGAACTTCATACAGCTCTGTTGTTTGTCTTTTGAGCCAGAAAAATTGAGCTAACCACCAAATTCCTAAAAAAGGAAAAATAACACCAAGCAAAAATTTCGCTCGGGGAATGTTTTTGGGAGTAAGTCTTCTAAACCTCATCACTTTTAATAATCTTTGGATCTAGCCTACAAAATTTTCCAGTATTGGTACAAATTTTTGCATCGCCTGCCCTCGGTGAGAGATTTTATTTTTGATCGCTCCAGGAAGTGCCGAAAAAACTTCATCCTGTCCTTCCGGTCTAAAGACGGCTGAAACGGGAATCCCTTTTTCTAGAGGCGCTTGTGGAAAGTCTACCATCTCGCCCGTTGTACTCCCTAAAACCGTCTGGCAGATCCCAGTGGCTGGGTCATAAAAACTTAGACTTGAGTAAAAAGTAGCCTTTCGGTTCTCCAGCGGAACGACTAGATCTAAAAACTGAGTCATCCAGTCCATATCGTCTTTGGCTTGAAATTGTCTTTTGGTATTGAGCCCAAACATTTCCGGAAGCGCTTCTAGTACAAACCCGGAGTCTTCAGCAATGACCGGCATGTTTAGTACCTTTCCATAATACTCAGCCTTAAGCGCTGCATTTTCCTCAAAAGTTGTCCCGGTCTCATCTGGCTCTGGGACTTCCTCAAAATCATTTAAAGACAACAACTCCAACGTATCTTTAAGTCCTAAAAGACACTCCAAAATCTCTTTCTTTTTACCCGGGTTTCCAGTCGCAATGACTATTTTTTTCATTTTTATAGTTTGTCCTTTAGGTCTTCTACTAACTTCACGGAAGCATCCGGTTTAAATCGGACGGTTATTCGCTGTCGTCGGTTCACACTCGTTGTCAGAAAATGTGAAGCACTTTTTTCCAACGTTTTCAGTTTAGACATCCAGTCTTTCGGGCCTTGTAGGCTTCTCACAAAGACATCACAGACCTGGAGGTCGCCCGAAACCTCAATCGCTGTAACGGTCAAAAATCCGTGATTATCCGGATCAGTGTTTTTATGAATAAATTCGTTTACGAGCGTATCAAGGCTACCCGCAAACCGATTACTTCTTGGAGAAATTTTCATGTACTTTGATTTCTATTTGATTTGTGAAAAAGAGCAAAAGACTTTACCGTTCTTCTAAAACTAAAAAATGAGTATTTTGTGATGTCTGAAAAACTAAAAAAACTTTGCTTCCTCGATTTAGAAACCACTGGATTTGATCCAGAAAAAGACTCGATCATTGAAGTCGCGATTATCGTCTATGAAGACGGTAAAGAAATTGGACGCATCGACCAAGTCGTCACTCCGGATAAATCGCCTCTGACGGACTTCATCAGTCATCTAACCGGTATATCTCAAACAGAAATTGATGGTTGTAAAAAACGCTTCACCGATATCCGAGAAGACGTCGAAAACCTAATCGGTGATAGTGTCATTATAGGGCATAACATTGATTTTGATATTGGATTTTTGATCGGAAACAGTGTTGATCTCAGTAAAAATGAACGGATCGATACCCACGAGCTTTCTCGGATCTTACTGCCCAATGAGTCCAGTTATGCCCTAGAAGTCTTGACCCAAAATTATGGCTTTACCCACACGAGTGCGCATCGAGCGATGAGCGATGTCGAAGCCAATCGAGACTTTTACGATCTCCTTTTAGAAAAAATAAACGGCCTCCCGAGCGACTTTATCGATCAGACTCGATCTTTTTTAGAACTAGAAACCGAGTGGTTCGCCAAGCATTTATTTTTAAATGCAGACCAAACTGGAAACTTTGAGCCAAGAAATAAAAGTGATAAAAAAGACACGACTGAAAATTCACCAACCTCACCCCTCACCAAAACCACTCAAAAAATCACTGAAGCCTGCAGCCAGGCTGAGCAAAATATAGATATAAGATTTTTAAGTAATCAGCGCGGTGCTGATACTATTAAGTCAGTCGCTAAAAATCTAAACCGACCAAATCTTATCATAAGTCCGAAGTTGGATTATTTTTCAGAAACCGAGCTTTTTCCAACGCCAGAAGTCATCTTCGATCGAGCAAAACTCGAAATTTTTAAGTCTAAGATCGTCACGGAGAAAAAAGCGCTTAGTGATCAGGAGGCGACTTTTTACCTCAAGTGTCGATGGCGTGACTTTCTCGGATTCAGAGGCCTATTTCACTTTGACCTTTTCTTTAAAGAAAGAAATCACTGGTCAGCGGTTTGTCTAGATGGCCCAGATCACCCAATTTTTCAGGAAATCATACAAGACAAGTCTTCACACCAGTCACTCACCTTGTCACCTGAGGCTTTTTTCAAGCTTCATGATTTAGAGATCTTCAAAGATCGAGTGCTTCTCATAGATGAAGTCGAAGAGGTCGCCAATAAATTGCTTCACGCGCCAACAATCTCAACCGACATTAAATGTTTTCTGGACCACAAACAAGGTGAGCCCGCCAAAGACGCTCAATTTTTTGTCTCCAGGTTGGTCCGAGAATACATCGAGCCAAAGCTGCAACATCACGTCACGCCTTTTCCACAAAAAATACTACTCACCGCTCAAGACAAGCTTCCAAGTTTCGCGAGACAACTAGAAAATTTTTACGACAAAGAGGACTTGGTCTTCTGGCAGGAATGGATGCAAAACCCAGGCGCTCAGTCTACAAGGTGGCTTATTTACTACCCAGAAGGTGGTAATGTCAGCTTCCATCACTGGCACCCTGAGGACTGGAGAAAACTCAAAAGCGCGCTAAGTGATCACC
>CALIGR010000125.1 GCA_938021445.1 uncultured Candidatus Altimarinota bacterium | reverse complement strand
GGTGACTACTGGTTACGAGCCGGCGAGGAAGGGGCGACGATTCAGGGTTTTCTTCAAAACTTTGGAGTGATGCAGAAACAGGTACTGAAGCCTGGCTCAAGTGTGCAAGTCGGTAATCAAGCTTTGTGCTTGTTGGAAGGAGCCGCTGATTTAATAGATTTAGAGCGTGAAAAAACGACAACCGTTTTCACCGAATTCAGTCAACTTTTGCCAGGAGAAACCATCAGCTTAAGCGCGACTGATAAAGTGAAATTAAAACTAAATACCGAGAGAGAAATCAACTTGGGCGCTAACGAGATCTATACGCTTGAGACGTTTAAACCAGATGAGGATATTAACTTCCTTGTGAACCTGGTTTCAGAAAAGCTCTATCACTTTGTAGTCGCCTTTGGGGCTGGGAATCTATATCATATTTCAGAACCTAAATTCTTTACTAAGCGTCGATGAGATATTTTATTTTGATGGCGACACTCCTGACGATCTCAGCCGTTTCGGCTGAAGATCTGGGAGAGGCTGGTGATCAAAAAATTTTAGAATTTGTGGAAAATGAAGTTTGCTTTTCGGCGCACAGCTATAGTTTGTCAATGACGGTCGAGAAGGCAAGTGATCACTTTCATGACAACATGCAGTGCTTTTTTGATTCGGCCAGCAAGGAGCTTACGGGGAGCCTGAATAAATCTTTCCGTTCTCGATTTCAGGCCGTCCATAGCGAAAGAGAATTAATGTTGGTAAATGAAGACCTAACAGGCTGTCAGTCTAAAAAAACAGACAAAATTTTAACGGCAAAAAAGGTAATAAGTATCCAAAAACAAAAGAAGCAGGCGCGAGGTTTTGAGTCAGGATGTGAAAATGAAAAAGGAACGGGGAGTCTTACCAATCCCTATTCTAGTTGCACGGTGACCGAAGCCGCTCTCAATGAGCTCTGTGCCTATCAAGAATATCTTCATTTCAAGCAAAATAACCGATCGCTTAATCAGGAAGCAAAAGAGGAAGGACGGGAAGTGGTACCTTTAAACACGATTAACTACCAAGAGGAAAATCAAGATTTTGCCGAAGCAGAAAAAACAATCGCTCAGTCCGCGGTACTGAACGCGATCACACACTACAATCAATTTGAGTCGAGCTATCGTTTTGAGCTTTGGCAAACGCTCCTCTATGACACCTACTTGGTGACGAGATCAAAATTGAAGATCATTAAGACGGCAGTGGATAAATGGCCAGCAAAATTTCACAATGCTGCTCGGATTTCTGACAAAATTGTTCACCCCAAAAAACCATAATGAGACTGTTTATATCCTTATTATTTTTTTGTCTACTATGGCCGAGTCTTGTCCTCGGGGTAGAAGTGCAGATGTATAAGCCGGTTCGTTATGACGATCTGGATCGAGACCGGGTTCAAGCTCGAATGTCGAGTATTTACACTTTAAAAGGAGGCTTAGAAGAGGAACAAGAAAAAGAACGGACGGAAGCCGATATAGACAAAGTGATAGATGGGGAGGGGAATTTGAATGTAAGAAACATTGATGAGCTAGATGAAAACCCAACGGTACTCGCTAGCTTTAGGCAAGAACGAGAAATACTGAGAGAGGAGATTTATGCCCTAGAACGATTTAGAAACTACGCTCGATATGGAAATGCCAATGAGTCAGATAGTGCTTTTGATACGGTGCAGAGTTTAAATAGGCTAGACCGAATACTGTTTGGTGAAAAATCGGAAGCGGTCGAACCGGCTTTTGGAATTGTAAGCTCGACTGGATTTACATCGAGTGCAGAGACTTGGCAAGTGGCTGAGAGCCGAGACTATCCAAGTAATCAGTTTAGTCGCTCGGATGAAAGTGTCTCAGGCTTGTTGTACTGGATTGGTCAAAGGCTCATTGATACAAATGCTCAATCACTTGCCTGTAAGCAAAATACAAGCACTTTTTGGCAGCCTCCCGTCGACGCGGTGTATGACAGCCGTCGATTTGGAGTGAACTCTGGCTGTGGAAATAGGCAAGATGTCCCTAAGAGTGAACAATCAGCGCTCACTCAAACCTCGCCATTAAAAAACATCGCAGATATAAATGAGAGTTTTATAAATTCACAAGAAAATAGGCGAAACTTAAGATTTCTGAGAAATTCAACGACCGGAATTGAAGCGGCTGGAGACGCCCCTGCAACCGTTGAGGCTGATAGAAAATATGATCTCTGGCTCGCGTCGCAAAATCTTCGCCGAGCGATAGAACGAAAAAGCCTTCACAATGAGGGACGAAGGACGGTAGAGATGCTTGATCACTGGGATGACCAGATGAAGTGTTTTTATGACGAAGTTAAAGCGCTGAAAAAAGACCTGCGGGGTATTGTCGACGATACTAAAGTTTATCCTAAATAATGTTGAATCTTAAACACTGGCTCATGGGGGGGGCGAGTTTGATGGCCCTGATGGCGGTCAGCTTTTACTGGCCAGCAACAGGAAAACCCAGCTGTGAAAATCCGAAGGTGCTCATCGAGCTTAATACAGAAATTGAAAATCAGATACTAAACCTGGAGCAAAAACTTTCTGGTTTGTTATCAGCTGAGCTCGCTCAGACTCCTGATTTTAAGTCGAGTGATAAGTTTCAGTTGGAAGAGTTGATTTCCAGTCTGGATGAACAAAGAGCGAGTATTTATGTTCCACACCTAAAGCAAACCTTAGATAATTTTAAAAAACTGGATTCAGTGTACAATGAATTTTTACTGAACCAAAGTGCCGTTGAACAATCAGCGGCAGTCGAGATAACTGAAAATTTTGCGTACGTGCGATACATCGTTACGAGTAAACTACTCGAACTGCTGACGGGGGCTCCAAGCCCCAGATTTATTGAAACGTTTGAAGATAAATTTAACACGAACTATGGAGGACTAGAAGAAGAATTGAGCCGTCAGAATATAAAAAATTGTGCTAATGCTGAGCAAAATCAAAAAAATACAGAAGCGTTAGAAGAGAACCGAAAGGGGGTATCTCAAAAAAATAGAGATAATCCCTGGCCAGTGGCGGAGGACAATGCCCCAAACCAGTCGTGCTTAACACAGCTTAAATACTTAAATGGACAAGGGGAGGTTGATGAAGCCCTGGCGACTCGCTTCAACCAAATCATTAAGTATGGAAAATCGGAAGCTAAGACCGAGAAGAAAACGCCTTTTGAAGCGCTCTCAGATGATCAAGAGTTAAAAAAATTAACGGAAAGACTTCGTTATTTTAAAGCGCTTAAAAATTGTCTGATAGAACAGTCTCGAGTCAGCGCGATAAATAACGATGCGTGGGAAGAAGTCTTCACAGATCTCTATGAGACACTGCGTGATAACATCAACAATGAAGAATTAGCAGAGAGTATTGACCTTGTGGAATACATTTGCCAAAACCAGACGAAACAAATTGGATGCTGGGACTAGAGAAGCAATAATCAAACTACTAGGAGCCTGAAGAAAGGTTTTAAATCCTGGCTCACTATTACTTCCCCCCGAACCACTTTTATTAACCGGCTTTATAATCAAACACTGCCTATTGAGCTTTGACCTGACCTGTGTTGCATTTGGATTTACGATTAGCATATTGCCATGAATATACTTATTGGATCGAAGGGAGATCGCGTCCATGGTTTCTTCTATAGCGCTTCGAGATTTTCTCTTATTAGCTTCGGTAAGGTAGTAGTAGAGGGTGTCTTTGTTGAGCTGGCTAGTTGTCTGGGCTCGATCGAGACAAAACTCTAGATCTTGGCCAGGCTTTCCGAGTGTTGGAGCGCTTCCCGTCTCAAATTGCGCGCATTTC
>CALIGR010000124.1 GCA_938021445.1 uncultured Candidatus Altimarinota bacterium | reverse complement strand
GACTCCGTAAACATAGTTTCACTTTACTAAAAAAAACAGATAAGCCAATTGAGGCAAGCTCTTGTCTCCTCTCAGCTGGCGTAAACCATTGTTTGGTTTTAAAATGTGTGTTAAAGTAGGAAGATAATTTTATATCTATGCGTTTAAAACAAAAATACATTGTAATTGCGGGCTTGTTTTTATCAGTTTTTTCTACTGGTTTAACCGAGGCTTACAGCTGTCCAGGCTCAATTCAAGCCATTGACCAAAAGGTGGCTCAGATAAAGGCAACGAGTGAATACAATCTAAAGCCCAGCAATGCAGGATTTTTGGGAGGGCTGACCAATCAGCTTGGTGGTGGATATGAGAAGCAGTTGGCGTTGAAGCAAGAAGAAATAGATTTAGAAACGTGTAAGGGTAGGCTTCTGAGAGGCGAAACGATAGCTGTTTCGACACCAGCAGGCCAGCCTGCCGCAACGGTAACAACGAGCAATACAAGTGCTAGTAGCACTATAGGTGATGGTGTTTCTAGTATTGTTTCTGGAGGGGGGCAAGTGGTAAATGGAGTGGTAAGTGCTGGAGGAGACGTAGTTGAGGGGGCTTTTGATGTTGGAGGAGATCTACTGGGTGGAGCCGTTGATGTTGGAGGTGATTTACTGGGGTGGGCTCTTGATGTCGGGGGTGACTTTTTAGGAGGAGTGAAGAGCGCGGTGTTTGCTTGCTCGGACCTGACTGGCGCCAATAAAACGAAATGTGAGGCATTACAGAAAACAGTAGACAAAGCACAAAGCAATCTAGATTTTTGTGATAGAGATGCCGATTGCAGCGATTTAAAATCTAAAGCAAAAGCGGCTTATGATGCACGAAATAGCTTCATAGATCAGTTCGGTTCAAAGACAGATAGTGCCGGAGCGTTTAGTCCGGCTGGTGTTAGTGGTGATGTAGGTGTTTCGGGTAGTTCTGGAGTAGGTGTTTCTGCTGGAGGTGTGAATAATGAGGCCAGTATCTTAGATCGAAGACTGCAAATTTGCTTGGAATTTCAGGCAACAGAATCAAAACGCTCACCAGAGCCGAATAGTTTTATTTTAGAGCAGTGTGAAAAAGAATATGAATCCGTAAAAGCTACAGGCCTAGTGGGAGGACCGGGGATGGGCGCATTCAATGCGCTTAAGGATAAACAGGTTCAAGATCAATTTGCCGCTTGTAAGAAAGAAAAAACAGAAGCCGAATGTCGATCTATTATGGGAACTTCGCTTCAGAAGCTAGATGAGCGAAGAGCGTTTTTTGATCAGCAGATCACAACTTGTATTGCTCAAAAGCAGTCACAGGCTCAGTCACGAGGAGAGTTTTTAGCAAAAGGCAATGCAGAAAAGCTCTGTAAGCAGGAGTTTCCAGAAGCCTTTGCTGGGCAAGAAAGTGCCGGGAAAAGTACTCAATCACTAGAAAATTACGCTTCTGAAGCCAGTAAGACACTTGGCTCAGTTGCGGAAGTGAAATCAATTTTAGAGTCTAAAGGGTTAACTGAGGCGCTTAGTCATGTAAAAAGCATCGAGAGCGTGTCTAAAGGGATAGAAAAAATAACGAGCACCGAAACAGAGATTGTGATCTACTGGAAGCCGAAAGCGCAACCAGAATATATTTCTAGATTTGATTTTAATTTTTTTCCAAAGGCAAAAGCCGCCACAACCGGGGCGCCATTGGTGCAAGAGGTTACAACAATCGACTTGGTCGGTGGAACCGCCCGGACTATTCAGCAGCCTTACACGGCTAACGCGGCTTCAGTTGGAACTGAGGCTGGAACGGTTGGTGCTGATGGGAGCTTAACCACTGGTGGCTACCAGCTCGGACAACTAGATCCAAGTAACCACACGCCTATATTGGATGGGCCAGGATTACAGGGAGGGGCTAACTTAGTAGAAGAGGGTCTCAATGCTTCTGGATCAGGAATTCAGACGGGGGGAGATGCGAAACAGCTTATCATTGATTGGATCAACTTTTTTTGGGGGATCCTCTTGATTATAGCGGTTTTAGCGATTATCTGGGCAGGAGTGCTTTATATCACTTCACTGGGAGACGATGGCCAGATCGAGAAAGCGAAAAAAACGATCATCTGGGTGATTATTGGCCTGATCGTCATTCTAGCTTCTTATGCCATTGTCCGAACTTTTGCGTTCTTAGTGGCTTAAACAAAATTTCAATTTAAGAAAAAATATTCAAAAAAATTCATATGAAAAAATACTTACTGACTCTGGGACTTGGATTTATGTTTGCACTTGCACCATTGTGGAGCGCACAAGCTGGGTTGCTGGATGAACTCAGAAAAATTCAAGGTACGGCGAACGATATAAATCAAACAGTGAGCGGTGTGACGGGGACTTTGAATTCAGTGAGAGGCTCATTTTTTCAGATTGGAAACTTAATTGATACAAAAAATTCAACGGTTTCAGAAGGGGTGGCTCTTTTGAAAAGGTTTGGAATTAACTTGGGGCCAACTACAAATATACCAGCCGTCTGTCAGGCGGATTTTGAAAAACTACTCCAGTGTTCTGGAGGCGATAAGATTAGTGGGGCGGTAAACTGTCCAAACGAAGCCAAGCGAGCGATGTTTTGCTACCAGAAAGAAATTTCAGGTTCACAAGTGATGGGGAATAATAAGTTTAACCAACAATTTAATCAGGGGATTGGATCCGGTTTTGGAAACACAGAGGTTTTTGATCTCCCAGAATGTGGAGTGTTTAGCTTCTGTCGTTATTCCGACATTAGTATCCGCCAGTTTATCCTCAATGTGATTAACTTTATCCTTTCCTTTCTAGGGATTCTTGCAGTCGCCATGGTGATTTACGCAGGGTACCTTTATGTAATGTCCTTTGGAGATGATGGGAATGCAGAAAAAGCGAAAAAAATAATTCTTTATGCCGCTATTGGTATCTTGGTGATCTTAGCTTCTTACGCGATTGTTAATACGATTTTGACTCAAGCAGGATTGGGGGGAGATGATAGAAACTCGACAGCGACGGGCTTTTCTACGGGAAGCATTAACAGTAGCGGAAGCAGTGAAATTTTAAATAGAAATACTTCAAATCTAAATGGTGGTGGGACCCTAACCAGCAATCAACTAGGGAGCTCGGGAGGAAATGGTAGCAATATAGCGGCGGCCTTGAGTAACCCAATCGCGATTAGCGGGACGAGTGTTCAAGACGCGCCAGCCTCAACGATCTCGGATTTGGCGTCAGCGAAAGATGGGCTTATCTTCAAAATGAACGTAATAGGTATTGGAGTCTTTGACTTTGGTGATGGAACCCAAGGAGTGCTTGATACGAGCCAAGACCCAGAAGCCTCACTCATTCATGTGTATGGAGAAGACGGGACCTATAATGTTCGTCTGATTGTAGAGACAACGACCGCCGAGTCTGGAGCGTTTAGCAAGCAGCTCACGATTGGTGGTGTAACGGCAGACTTCACGGTCTCACCGAATAAACCTCGTGTGGGAGAAAAAGTAAGATTAGATGCTTCAAGATCTAGGATTAACAAAGGCACGATTCGTGACTATAACTTTTCCTGTAGTGGAGCCGCTGGTTGTTTCGCGGATGTTTCCGAAAAAGAATCAACCGTAGTCTTTACCGAACCGGGAGCCTATGAAGTGACCCTCACCGCCACGGCAAGTGTGGGAGGCTTGATTGATACGAGCACGCAAGACGTAGTTGTTTTAGCCGAAAAACCAGAAGCTGAATTTAGTTATCGCTCAGCCAATGACGCAAGTCAACCAGGGCGATATATTCTAGATGCAGCGGCGAGTAAAAATATTTCTGGTGATTTAGCAGGGCTCGAATACAACTGGAGTATCGATGGAGACTTACAGCGAGTGACAGGTCCCGAGTTGACTCATACTTTTGAGGCGACGGGAGATAAAGTCGTGGAGCTACTAGTCGTTCAAAATATTAATGGAGAGCGTATTCTTTCTGAAAAAGTGATTCAGACTATTAGTGTTGAATCGGTTATTCCAGCCGACTTTGATATTCTTCAGACAGGGAGCGAACTTTTGGAAGGAGCCGGGTTTGATATCACTCAGTAACGAGAATAAAATTTATAAGATATCGTAAAAATTTGCTATGAAAAAAATATTAATCGCGTTATTGGCACTGGTGAGTTTATTTAGTTTTAGTCTGGATTCACTAGACGCGGCAGGCGCAAAAAAAATAATTAAAAACGAACCAGCAACGTTTAGGGCAAAAGCTCAAAACGGAACAGAGTACGAATGGACTTTCCCTGACAAAGTCATGTTTGGTTCGGAGGTTCAATACACCTTTAAACAAGAAGGACGGTACCCGATCACGTTGAAAGTAACACCGCCGCTTGGAAATCCAAGTACGGCTAGTCAGGAGGTTATTGTAGAAAATAGAGGGAGGCCAACAGCGGTTATTGTGGGGGTTGTAGAAGGGGTTAAGCAATTCGGAGCGAGTTTAGAGACAAATTTGACAGAAAAAATTGAAATCAAATCAGAATCAAGAGGCTCTGCTAATATCGTTAATCAATGGACCGTTAATGGTTCAAAAGTAGAAGAATCGCAGTTAGTAAACGCCTTAAATAAAGTTGGGACGTATCAGCTAAAACTAAAATCGTTTGAAGCGACAGACCCAAGTCTGAGTGATGAAGAAACGCTGACGGTCATTATCAAAAACACACCACCAGAAATAACAAAGTTAGAAGGAACTTTTTCTAAAGAATTAAAACAGGTACTTGTAGAAGCCAAGGCGGAAGACCTTGACGGAGAAGTGGTGCAGTACAAATTTGATTTATTAGAAAATGGATCTTCGGTTTCGAGCCAGATCACAACGGCCCCAGAAACGACATTTAGTTTGGCCTCGTTGGAAGGCAAACGAAATTTTAGTCTAAGCTTAACGGTGAGAGATAACCAAGGAAGATCAGAAACTTTTAGCAATCCATCACTGATCGCCACAGATACCGAAAGTGACAACAACGCTCCAGAAGTAAAAATCAATGTTTCACCAGGGAATAGTGGAGATAAAGATACCCTTTTTGAATTTACCGCAGATATAACAGATAAAGACAACGACTTTTTGGAATACTATTGGTTACTGCCAAACGGAACCCGTTCAAACGCAACAATACTGACACAAAGATTTAATAGTGTTGATGATTATACGGTTTCATTGGTAGCTTCAGACGGCGTAACTGAGACCAAAAAATCGATAACGGTTAGTGTCGTCGAAGGCATTAAAGACGGAGTTGGGAACCAGCCACCCGTAGTAAACTTGGATCCGCCAACACCAACGTATCCAAGAGACACAAAGACAGCGCTTAACTTTACCGCTCAAGTAGAGGACTCTGATAGTGATGAGTTTACTTATGAGTGGGATATGAATGACGGAACCGTTAAAGAAGGAAAGAACGTGGTTCACACCTTCGTTCAAGAAGGAGACTATAATGTAAAAGTTAAGGTGTCAGATGGATTTAATGACGTAAATGCCACAGTACCGGTTTCAATCGTTAAGTTTTCTCCAATTGGGGAGCTGGATTATGACGCACTCAAAGAAGAGTGGGCCGAAAATAAAAAAGAGTATACAGACTACTTTGATGGACAGAAGACGGATTGGGAAGTTGAGCAAGAAGAAATCCAGGCAGCACTTAAAGTGCAGACGGCTCGTTCTCAGACAGAGGGGCTAATTGCTCAAATTCAATCAGCCAATCTTTATTACAGACAGGTTGTAGATCCGATTGTGGATCATCCAGAACTGCTAAAACAGTCTGACTGGGATCAGATACCAAGCTGGGAGGTATCAACCCCAGAGACGGAGATCGAATCTCACATTGAGGGGCTTGAATTGCTCAGGGATACGATCACGGAAGACTATGGTCAGCTCAGAGTGGTAAACAGAAATAATTATCTTGATGAATACGCAGCAGAGGCCTCTGTAGATGTTTTAAAACAAGAGCGAACCACAAAAATTAAAGCTATAGGCGATGCGAGAAGTCACTATGAGTCCCTAGGAAAAGGGCTACTTGAGGCGAAAACAGCCCAAGGGGAAAGTGACTTTGTTGCGACGGATATTCCGTTTACGTATACGAGTGATTTTAAAGAAGACTTGTCTAGTTATACGGGGGAAACAGAAGATGAGATAAAAGCAGAAAATGGTGTTTTGACAGCTTACCTTGAGTCGGTCTGGTCGGCCATTGAGGTTCGTGAGTTAAAATTTATTGGAGCACAGCGAAGACAAGTAGATGCACAACTGGCGACTGGGGAGCAGGACACGCAGAAATACTTACTGATTTCACAGGCAAAAACAGCCAGATCAGCTTATCTCGGTCAGAAAAAAAACATCGAAAAACTATCACCGGAGCCAATCCCTGATGAGTTTCCTGATTTTGATGAATCAAAGCTAAGTGATATGGAGTCAGGAGCGATTGAGTCGTTGACTCAACAAATCTGGTTGGCGACGACGAGCCTTAAATCACTTGAAAGAACACAGATGAAATCGGGGCTGGAGCTTACGTCTTTAGAACGAGAAGCACAGAGCTTGGATCAGCAAATTGGAGACGCGGTTGCGGCTTATAACGCCTTCTTAAATAACACTTCTGACGGGGTAAAAACAAAGCTAGATCTAGATCTAAACGCAAAGCAAGAATATAACTTAGATGGAGCGGTTACGGCCGCAACGGGAAAAAACTCGATCTATGATTTAGCGCCTAAAAGTTTAGGAGAAGAGACAACTAAGGATGAGGCGATCGCCGCAATCAAAGCTGATAATCAAGGCCGACAAAGCATCCTTAAAAAAGTCTGGGCAGATCTAGAGGCTCTCCGAGTCTCAGCCTTTTCAGGGGAGCGTACGGCGGCGCTTAATAAATCACTTAACGCGAGTGAAGAAACTCAGCTTGAGATTTTGCAAAGCCAGATCATCTCGGCTAATGAAATTTATAGATCAAATACCAATGAAGATCACCCGAAAATTATTTTGGGTGAAAATAAGGTAATCGATTTTTCTCAAGTGGGAGGCAAAAGTGAACATTCATCACTTTTAAATCAAGTTTGGGATGATATAAAAGTACTTCAGAAATCAGAAGTAAACGAACTGAGATCCAGTGCTCGTGAAGGGATAAAGGAGAGAGCCTGGAATCAAAAAGTAGCGAGTATCAAGCAAGCTCAACTTGATGATGACGCGATTGCTTATGCTCAAGCGGAAGCTCAGGCCGCACTCGATGAAGTTGAGTTCACCGAATCGCTTGTAGATGATTATTTTGAGCTCAATATCTCGCTTTCAGATGGAACTAAAATTACAACGGCCTCAGAATTAGACACAACACCTGAAATTATAACAGAAGGAGATCTTAGGGCCTTAGACAATGAGCTTGATAGATTGCTCAGTTCTATTAAGTCTAGACAAATAGAGCTTTTGAATATCAGAAGAAAGCAAAATGCAAAAGACTCGATTGTGGCGAGTGAGGGATCTCAGAAAACACTTTTAATTTCTCAAGTCCAGTCCGCGGCAAGCGCTTACAAATCAAAAACAGGAAAAGCGTTTGAAGGAATTCCTGAAGACTTAGAGCTAGAGACGGAGGGTGACTTGAAGCTCATTTTAGAGAGTATTTGGGAGGAATTGGAGTCAGCTCAGGTAATTGATATTGAGGCACAGATTGCGACTAATAAATCGCAGTCACTCGTAAATGAGTGGAGAAGCCTTAAGTCTGGGATTTTGAAAGTAGAAACCGACTACAATGGACAACTACAGTCTTATAAACGATTTAGCGATGAAATTAGACTAAACGTTAATCAAGAACTAGGTCTTACGAAGCCTTTTGAAAATAAAATTTTTGCTTCAGGTATTCTCGAGCCGCCATATAGCTCTGGAGATAAAACGGAAGCAGAACTTCGCAATAAAGAAGTGGTAGCCGGAGACGTTGAGGCACTAGCGACTTATTTTGATGACTTGGTTTTTGAATATCAGTTACTGAAGGATGCTTATTATAAAGGGGTAAGAAGCAAGGCTAAGTTTGAGGCTGATTCAGCCGCTTCTGGCTCGGTGACCGAATCCCTGGTGAGCCAGATAAAAAATGCAGCCACAATTTATAGTCAGCTCAAAGGGGAAGCCTATGCGTTGCCTGAATCATGGAGTAAGCCGAAAGAAGGGGAAAGTCAGGCTGATTTTAAAGCAAGTCTTGAGGCCCTAAATGATAAAATTTGGGAGGATATTAACGAACTTCAAGCGAGTAAGACCGAAGAGTACAAAACGGAGTTAGAATCAGACCGTTTTGAAAGTCAGTGGTCAGGACTTCGATTGGTCTATAATGAGTTACTAAGTGAAGACGAAAGTCTTAAATCGGATCAAGATAAATTAGGAAAAACTCCAAATGAAAATTTTGTGTCATCCTTTGATCTAGATAAACCAGAGGGATATGCTTTCACCAAAGAAGAGGTTGAAGCACTAGAAGATGAAATTGGTCGGTTAAACGAGAGTCTTAACAATCGTAAAAAATGGCTACTTGGCCAAGCGCGATCATCAGCCCTTGATGAGGCTATCGAAAGTGGGGATTTGATGACAGCAGATACGCTTATGGCTCAGATTCGCGTAGCGAATACCACCTATAAAAAACTAAAGTCAGCCAATCAGGAAATACTGCCAGAAGGGACCGATATTGAAGCGGACCATGAGAGTTATGAGGCCGCAAATTCAGAAGCTAAAATCTCAGCATTACAAGAGATCTTAGATGATATATGGGAGAGTATTAATGAAATTAAAGTCGCTCAAATTGATGAATATGCAGCCAACTTTTCTTCACTTTCCGATGATAAAAAAATAGAAAGTTTAGTAGCTCAAATTATGGAGGTTAAATCTATATATGAGTCAACAACCGGAGAGCCGTTAACAATTGATAAGCAAGAATCTGGCGAAAGCTTTCAGCAAGCACTGGAAACAAACTACACGGTCAAAGAGCTGGAAGTCGTGTTGGATAATGCCTGGAAAGGGATAGAAACAATCCGACGACAAACACTCGAAGAACAACGACAGACTATAAATGAGTCGGCTATCGGGAGTGTTGTAGGAGACAATAAAGAAGTGGTAATCGCTCAGTTGCGATCAGCTCAACAGGTCTACAAAAACCTAACGGGGGAAGATCACGAGACGGCTTCCAATGACTATAGTGATCTTGCCGCCTGGGATATAGAAGCACTAAAAACACAAGTTCAAACTATTTGGGCTGATTTAGAAAAATTGAACGGTCAACAGATCCAAGTATTACGAGCTGAGTCGAAGCAAGGTAGCACAGACAGACTGGGGGCAGCGCTTAGACAACAAGTAGTTGAACTTGAGCAGTCGTACAATGAGTTATCAGAGACCGACTACAGCTTCACCACACCGCTTGAATCACAAAACACAGAAGAGCTTAAAGTGACGCTGGAGAGCCTCTTGGCAGCGTTATCAGTTTTAGAAGATACGAAGCTTAAACAAAGAAGAGATCAGGCTAGAGTAGACACAAGTCAGTTTGCAGGGGATGAGGTAAAAACAAACCTTATTGCTCAAATAACGGCGGCGAATGAGTTTTACAAGCAAGTTTGGACCCAGGAAGAAGCCAAAAAAGCAGCTCAAGAATCAAGAGAGGCAGAGAGAGCCCTTGACCATATAAGCTTAACCGCTGACTGGTACGAAAAAGACGCTTCAGAACTGGAGAGTGTATTAGAGGGGCTTTGGGTTGATATTAAAAAGGTCCAACAGTCTAATCAAACACTCAGAAACTCAGCGATAAAACAATCACAATTAGCGTCAGAAGCTTCACAGCGAAATATTGTTCTGGATAAATTAGGATTTGGTCAAATTTCAGCGCTCCACCAAGAAGTAAAGGGCGCCGGACTTTACTACGAGGGGCTTACTGGCGAGGCCTATCCAGCCTTAGCGTCGCTGGAACTAAAACGAGATGAAAACGGAAATTTAGACTATACAGAAGCAGAAATAAAAACGCTTAAGCTAGAGCTTATCGCGCTAAGAGATGAGATTTGGGCTTCCGTAGACAAAGCTCAGATCGGGATGATCAAACTTAAATTAGTGGAAGTCTCGAAACAAAATGGAGAAGCGAGTGGCGGGAATCGAAAAAGTGCTTTAATCGCTCAAATTCAAGCGACAAATCGAATGCTTGGCCAAGTTCCAGGAAAAGATTCAGAAAATTTAACGGGTCTAGAGGCGATGACCGAGGAAGCGCTTATGACAAAACTAAAAGCACTTCTTAAAGAGCTTCGATCAGGGCAGGTGAAGGCTCGGACTGAATACCAGTCTTCGGTAGAACAAAAGGTAAGAGCTTCAGTGGCGGCACAAGTAGATGCGATGAAACAGTTTAAAGCACGAAGTGATGAGATTCGTACAGAAAGCTTAAATTTATCTCAGTCGGCAAGTTCAAAAGCCCTTAGATCTCAAATCAGGCAGGCGCATTTGCACCTTGGCTTAGTCAAGGGGGAAACATTGGAGCCGGTAAGCTTTACGGGAGACGAAACACCAGAAGCACTGAGAGTAAAACTCAAGGAGCTCTGGACCGAAGTTGATCAAGCACAAGAATTAGCTCAAGCGATGGCGCAAAAAGAAATGGCGGATAGACCCGCCAGTCTAAGTCCATCAAAAGAATTGGCTAGATTAGATTTCGAGCTTCAGCAAATTGATTTTAAACAAGATCAATACAGCCGAATCTCGCTCGAGATGCAAACGGGGTGGCAAGATTTAGATCGTGCGGGGAGAGAAGTACAGGTTGAAAATGTTGCTCGATATTACGCCGCAGAATCAAGAAAAACATATCCATTGCCAGAATTATCAACGCTAAGTGAGGCAGAGCTTCAGAAGGTTTCATCTGACATTTGGCGTCAGGTAAAAGTGGTTCAAACGCTTAAGCAGGAGGCGGTTAATAAGGATATTTTAATCACAAAAATTAAAGCTGAGAACGCGAGGCTTAAACAGGTTGATTCGGCTCGAACGAAGGTATCTGCGATACGAGATAATATGCTAACTTCGACGGCGGGACTAGGACAGTCTAGTCTTATACTTCGAATTCAGCAGACTGAAAACTATGCCATTAAGCTAAAGGGCTCGGTTTCGACCGATACGAAAAACCTGGAAAGTAAATCATTAGAAGTGCTGCAAATTACGTTAGAAGATTTGTGGGCAGAAATTGATAACTTCTTTCAAACCCAAGCGGTCCGTTCGGCAGAAGCGATTAGGCAGCTGGAGTTAGAGTCCGCCGAACAAAAACAAGTGCAACCTCAAATATTTGCGAGTAATACGACCAAAACATTGAGCTTTTCTACCCAAGCAACGGAGGAAGATCTTAAGCGTCAGCAATTAGAAGTTCGTTCAAGTCAGCTTCAAAAAATGCTGACAACTCTAGAAGGTGGGCTTCCTGAAAAATACGAAAGCCTTTCAACTCTACCGGACGAATCGCTCCAACTCAAAGAACGTGAAATCTGGAACCAACTTCGGGCAAATAGACAAGCGTACCTGGAGGCCGAGAAAAATAGACTTCAACTTGAGAAAGAATCAGTGGGAACACTTTCAAATGATTATATTCAATCTGTACGTTTACAGTATGAGTTAGGCTTGGCAAAAGGGCTTGAATCAACCCAGTTAGCGAAAGCGAAAACTGACTTTGAAAAAGAACGTTTGCAGCAAGAACTGTTAACTGAGATTTCTGATGAAGCGAGAGCTGAAATTGTAGTAAAATTACTAGAAGTGCAGCAAGACTTTGATACCTGGGAGGCGATTGAGGCCTTGGTGGGGAAAGAAGTACTCACCGGTAATGATGCGGTTCAGCTGAAAAGTGAATATGAAAGTCTTGATGGGTACTGGGTTCGGCAGATTGAAACGCAGGCAAGAGCCGCGGAGGACGCTTGGTTAGCTTCATTTGAGATTAGTGGAGAACCTCTGACAGCCGCTCAGCGATCAAGCTTGTTAAAGAAAAGAGAGCAAGAACTAGTTCAATCTGTGACGCTTCTCAATGCGGCAGCTCGATCCCTTGAAGCAGAAACTCAAGCGACCAAAGACCAATTGGTAGGAAGTAAGGATGAATTAGCAACGATTGCCGCTCTTGAAAAATTAGAGCTGATCCCTTCTAAAAAACAGCAACTCGAACGAGCCAAAATCGCGGTGAGTCAGGGGCTGGTAAGTGGGAAGACAACGGAGAGCCTTTTGTTCCAAACAGTCGCAAGTTGGGATCAATTTATTGCGGTGAAGCGTTCTCAAAGACTAAAAGCGGTTCAATCTCAACCTGGATATCTGATCACTCAAAGGCTCAAGCAAGTAGAGGGAAGTATTAATGACTTAAATAGTGTGGAGTATACAGATCCATCACAGGTTATAGATCAGCTAAGAGCCGAACAAAAACAGCTTTGGAGTACTATAAGGTCAGAACGAATTGCGATTCTTAATAACTTTATTGGAAGTCAGGAGGCCGAAATGAGTCGCGAAAATGTTTCAGCTGGAGAAAAAACCCAAATCGGTACGAGAGTGGCTCAAGCAAAAGCTCAAGTTGAAGTGCTTCAAGCGCATTCAGAGTATAAGCCGACACTGAGAGTTAACACGGCTTTAACTGGGTATATCAAAACGGCGAAAGCCCAGATTGAAAAACTAAAAACGCTCGTGGAAATTGCAGGAACAGAGACCGAAAGAAAGTCACAAGAAACGAAGTTTGATGCGTGGTCGATTAGAAAAGCAAATGCAGAGAGAGTTGTTATTTTGCAACAGCAAATTGAAATCCAAGAGGCGGCAAAATTACGTCAAGGTTCAGAACTTTCAACTCAGTACCTTTCAGATTTAAGGTTGGCCATCAAGCGACTTGAGTCAGACACAAGTTTGGAAGCCAAAGCCAAGCTAGCATCTCTTAAAGAAGAAGAGGGCAAGTTGGTGGCTTATAATTGGATCACACAGAAGCTGAATGGCTCGACTGAACTCACAAGCAATGGGGATTCAGGACGATTGTTAAGGCGCCAAATATTGGTAATTAATTCCGAGCTTGAGGCACTTTATCACAAACAGGTTTTTGCTTTCAATGAGCCGCAAAAATCACAGGTAGATTCAGTGATAGCCAAAAAAGAAGCCGAAAAAATGAAATTAATGGGGCTGATTAAAGAAGATTATTTTGTAAATCGATCTTTGTCTGCGCTGGAGAAAGAATTGGATGTTATTGTTCAGAATGGGAAGCTAGAACTTCAGGGGCAGATAGAGACAGCTCAGTCGGAGCTTATCTATGATCAAGCGGCTTGGGCTCGATCAAGAGATGTCATCGCTAGTTATAATCCTGGATCTATAATTTTGGATAGCAGTGAAATGAGCGTTATTAAATCAAATATAGATCAGCAATCAACACTGGTCGAATCTCAGCTCAAAAAAGCACTAACCGATGGAACGAAATCACGATTAATACTCAGAAAAAACAAAGTCGAGAAAGCTAAAAGTCGTTGGTTGGATCTAACAAAGCTTGGTATTCGTCCAGAATACACAGTCACTCAGTCACAGGAAAAACTTAGTGAAGTACAAGCCTCGCTCCAGAAACAGCTAGCTTCAGTCGACCCGTCACAAACAGCACTTATAACCGCTCAAATAACGAGAGTTCAAGAGCTAAAACGAAGTCTTGATGTTAATGAACTTAATAACCCAATGACGCTGCAAGATCTCAAGCAAGTGCTGTTAGAGGAAGTGGTTCTTCTTGAAGATGAACTGGCAACGGTTCAGAACCTAGAGACGCGACTAGCTCTTATGTCAGCTCTACAAGAGGTAGAAAAAGACGCCGGGCTGATCGAACTACTCGAATCAAAAATCGTACAGTTTGTACAGTCTTCACTCTTATCTGAGTTTGCCTTAGAGCAGCAACGACTCTCTCGGCAGCTACAAGGGTCCAATAACGCAACCGAACAGCAGGATCTAGCTCAAGCATTGGCAGATTTGGAATCAACGACCAAGGACATAAAATCAGGAATCGCACTTGGGAAGTATCTGGCGGCTACGGCTGACTTAAATGGAGATATTTCAACTGATATTTTATTGTTTGGATCGGCTTGGAGTGAAGGTGATAGGCCTCCATCGGCTTACTTTTGGGACTTAGGTGATGGAAGGACATCAGAATCAGAGAAATTAAAAATTCGCTACAATTCGCCTGGGTATTACCAAATTTGGCTTTATACTAATAGCGTTGATTGGGATGAGGCTCAGCTAGTGACGGTTGCTGTAAGTAGCGATCAGTAGGCTTCACAAAACAAAAATAAAAATATGAACGAATCGGAAAAACCAGAGTCACCAAAAAAATCTCCATCGTGGGATACTGAGGTGAAGCCTGACAAGAAAATAAATGAGCCCGCTCAAGAGGCGTCTCAAAAGCCAGTGCAACCGCCAGTAAAGGAGGGCTCTCAAGAGCCACCAAAAACGCCAGAACCGAAAACAACGACTCCGAGAAAAGTTGAGACTTATACAGAGCCAGAAGCAAAGACTAGTAAGGGAGGCGCGTTTCTATTTGGATTTGGAATTGTATTGCTCATTGTGGTCGCTTGTTTTTACGGGTTGCTTATGTGGGGACTGATCAGTGGAGACGTGGAGAGCAATCCTTTGTTTGAGGCACTTGGAATAGAGGAGTCGGGATTGCAAACACTCTTGATCACCCTTACTAATTTTATTTTTGGTTTTTTGGTTTTGATTTTTTTAATCGCGACACTCTCTAGTTTTTTTAGGTGGGCGATGTTGCCGAAAACATCGGTAAATAAATCTAAAACTCTTTTTACGGCTTTGGGCATGTTAATGCTTTTTGTGATTAGTACTGGGGCCTGGTTTTCTCTTTACTATTTCATTACTCAATTCGTTGTAAGTGAGGCTTCGGCCGAAATTGATAATACGCTTATTATAACACGACCAACGGATGTGGTGTCGTTGAGTAGTCCGGTAACAGTTGAGTTTGATCTAACGCAAAAATTATACGAAAAAATAAGCCCAGAGCGTATTAGGCAGATTAATTGGGACTTTGAAGGAGATGAAAAAGTAGATGCTTCAGGGGCTGCGGTTACGTATACTTTTAACGATAGAGGCGAGAATAATGGTAGGTTTCCAGTTACGGCTGAGATATTTTATATTGGGGCGGATGAAAAGGAACTAAGCTTTAAGTCTGTGCGTGAGGTTATCGTAGATAATGAAACGGTGGTTCCGGTCATCTTAGCAGACCCCGAAGTGGGATCCGTGCCGCTAGATGTCACGTTGAGTGCGGCAGATTCTTATGATCCAGATGGGCAAGTAACCCTCTATGAATGGGACTTAGACAACGATGGTGAGTTTGAGCTTAAGGGAGAAGATAAATTTGAAATCAAAGAGACTTTTGCAAAAGTAGGGGAATTCCCAGTAAGCCTTCGTGTAACGGGAACGAATAATCAAGACAAAGCAACGGTGACTAAAGTTATCACTGCTAATACTCCGCCAAGTGATCTAAAAGCCGTTATTGGAACCAAGGACCCACTGGAAGGGTATCCACCACTGCGAATTGAGTTTGATGGTTCAAACTCTTTTGTGAAAGAAGGGAAAATTATGAAATATGAATGGTTGGTTGAAGGGGAAACTGAAGTGGTTCCAAATCGAAAGCTAAGAAGAGTCTTCCGAGATCCGGGAGAGTACAAGATCATACTGACCGTTGAGAATGATTTAGGAGAGCGACAGCAAGACGAAGTGATAGTCAGCGTGTCTCAGGAAGAGATTGATCCAGAGCTTGATATTAGAACAACACCAGCAGTGCCTTCCGGAAAAGGAGTGCTTCGTGGATCAGTTCCTTTTGAGGTAACCTTTGATTCATCCGGTTCGGTGGTAAACAATCCAGTCGAGTGGCGTTGGGATTTTCAAAATGACGGAGTCGTGGATGATTTTGCTCAGGCGACACAGTATGTGTTTAGGGACCCAGGAACGTATAAAGTTAAATTGGAAATCGTTGATGCCAAAGAGCGCACTTATGAGAAGATACAATTAGTGGAAGTTTCAGCCGCAGGTACCATGGCGATAATTAAGGCGGAACCAGCCGCTGGAGATGCTCCATTGAAGGTTACGTTTGACGGTTCTGCCTCAAGAACAGATAAAGGAGAGATTGTGAATTATATTTGGTCTTTCCCAAATCAAGATCCGATCAATCATCGAGCCCAAATTGACTATCTATTTAGAGAAGTCGGAAATTACCAAGTCGGATTAGAGATTTTGACGAGTGAAGGGCAGTTATCAGAAGATACTATTATTGTATCAGCTCGAGCACCGTCGTTGAAAGCTTCGTTTGAGGCGACGCCAAAAGCGGGAAGTACACCGCTTAATGTGACCTTCCGGCCACAGATTCCTTCCGGGGTAGTCCAGGAGTATTTCTGGGATTTTGGAGATGGGAATACACGTCGTTATTTTAGGCCTGAGACCGTTTCTTATACGTACACAAAACCAGGCACGTACAACGCCATACTACGAATTACAGACCGCTCAGGGCTAACGGCAGAGCATACCGAGGTGATTACCGTGCAGTGATTTATTCCCACTCGATAGTCCCAGGTGGCTTGCTGGTGATATCTAAAAACACAGCTGAGATATTTTCATCCTTTAGTATTTTTTTTGTAACTTCATCAAAGAAAGCCTGAGGGAGTTTGCCGACACTGGCACTCATAGCATCAATTGAGTCGATAGGCCTTAGTATAATAGATTCTTGTCCCGTCTGGTTAAAGCTGATCGGAACTAAAACAACCGGGAACTGCCAGACATCTTGATAGCAGTCCATAGACTTCATCATCTCAGTAACGATATGGTCGGCTTTCTGGAGTATCCTAATGCGGTCCAAGTTTATGTCAGTTTGATGAAGTGTTGCTTGGCTTAAGCTTTCAGCTGTATTTGTTCCAAGGCAGACGAGGCATCGGTTGATTTGGTCATTTTGATTAATGATCTCAGTGGCTTGTTGCTCTAGTGCCTCTAAATTTAGCTCAGGCGTATCAGTCTTTAATATAGCTGGATGTCGGTAGGTTCTAAAGTCACCCTGAACTCCCACAGACCTAAGGGGTAAAATGGTAAGCCCATCATTTTCAGTCAGTACCTGGTCAGTGATATCTTTATCACTGCAAAGAATTCTAACTCCAAGACCTGGACCAGGAAACGGGTGTCTCCAGACTAAGTCAGCTGGTAAGCCTAAGTGTTCTCCGAGAGCTCTTGCTTCGTCTTTGTAGAGATCAGCCAAAGGTTCTATGACGCGACCCTCATCGATCATTTTCTGAATTTCGGGGACTCGGTTGTGATGTGTTTTAATGGTCACGGCATTTTTAGTGCCGCCAGTTTCTATCGTATCAGGGTAGATGGTCCCTTGAGCCAGAACGGTATTTTCATCAAGATTATTCTTTTCAAAAAATTCTTTCTGAACCTCAATGAAACA
>CALIGR010000123.1 GCA_938021445.1 uncultured Candidatus Altimarinota bacterium | reverse complement strand
AAACAAGATCAAGATCAATCTCTAATGATTGAGCCAGTTTCAAGATTTTTTCTCCATTTTGAGGCAATAAGAACAGAGCCTTTAGGTTATAAGACGGAAGCTGACACAACAGCTCTTCATAATCTTGATCTCGGTCATAGCCCCCCATTATAAGTATAATCGGGCTATCAACCAACGCTTTCAACGCGGCCATGGTAGATTCTGGAGTGGTCGAAATACTATCATTGATATACGTCACGCCATCAAACATCCCCACCTTCTCAAGACGATGAGGTAATGGATTAAAGTCATACAGACTCGAAATCACTTCGTCTGTAAAACTTGCTCCAAGTGCTTTTTGGGCGACACTCAAAACACCCGCAAAATTTTCTAAATTGTGAAACCCAATGAGTTTCAGCTTTGAAGCTTCAAGTATTAAGCCCTCACTATCAAAAACCCCTTCTTTTCGTGCGTGAAATGTATTAGCAGTATTAAAATTATTACACTTTTGATCAAAATAATTGTTCAAATTTTGATTTTCAGCGTTTATAAAAATACGTTCCGGTTTCTGATCTGCAAAGAACTGTGTTTTATCTCGAAAGTAATTTTCATGGGACTGATGCCAATCAACATGCTCTGGATACAGATTTAAAAACAAGCCATAATCAATCCTACCCGACAACCCCGTCAGCTGATAAGAAGACGCTTCTATAATTGTAAAATCTGACGCAAAGATTCCATCAAGCGGTGCGACCCCAATATTTCCGAGTAGCTGAACCGAATAATCAGTTTGTGAAAATAAGTGATAAAGCGCACTCACCGTCGTACTTTTCCCCTTAGTTCCTGAAACCAAAATCACTTTAGAGGGATTTTCCTGAGCTGCATTGTGATCGATCCAGAGCTGTAAGTTACTCGTCATCTTATCCTCCAAACCCTGAAGTACTGGTTTATACGCACTAATACCTGGAGACTTAATAATCAAATCATAATCTCCTAGTTGTGACTTAGACGTCTCATTTTTCACAACCGGATGCCCCATATCATCGTCTTCCCAAATGTCTATAATGATTTCTGGGTAATACTTTTTTAAAAAAGTCTCCGTTGATGCTCCCTCTCTACCGTAGCCATAAAGGGCTACTGAATTAGTACTTGCTAGTCTCGGAATAGGCTTAAACATTCAATTGAGTTAAGACAACATCGCTCAGCCACTCCGATTTTTGTTTGAGTAATTGTGCCGCTTCTTGGCTTTCCTCTATTTCTCCCACACATTCCCAAGGTTTTAAACCAGTTTCACCCGTCAATTCTTGATATCCAGACAATTGAGATACCTCATCCAGCATATTTTTTCCAAACACAGACAAGAGGCGTTCTTTTTCCATAGCCGTTGCCAGTGCCAAAAAAACAAAACGACACTTTGGACAATCTCCGCACCATCGAGGTACATTTACACCTGACTTAATAAGCTTAAAGTTTCGATTACACGAGGTAAAAACAGCATCATATTTATCAGTTTTTACAAACATTTGAGCGATTTCTAACTCTGAAAACGCTCGCAAATGAGAATAGTAATGAAGCCCTTCAAAACAGTTTTGAGTGAGATAATTTTGAAAGTCTGCTTCGAACTCGAGTGACTTGCTGTACTGATGATTTATGTCCAAATCCCCCATCTTGGTGTTCCCCTGATTGGCTGATTTTTCATTGGAAAAAGCTATTGCGTCATACCCATAAATAATACTCCCAGCCGCGAGGATAAAACTGATAATAGAGGTAATTGGAACATGCCCGTTGTAAACACCGTCTTGTTTGTTTAACTCAAAAAGTTTAGGGTCTAACTTTCTTTCAAAAAACAAATCCGGCAGTCCGGATAACTCAATACAGTCCTCTATTGGCTGGTGACGATTTACTCGAACTAACACTAAATCTTTCTGAGTTTCCTTGAGCTGCTCTACCGTTACCAACGAATCTTTTCCTCCACCAATCGGGATCGCCGTTTTGACTGGAAGGGTTAATTGAGGGACGTTATTTTTGAGAGCTGAAAACGGAAATTTAATTTTGTCTCTTAAGTCTAAATCATTTCTAAAAGCAAATTCCCCGAGTCCATGTACATAAAGTTTTTCAAAAAATGCAGCTTCAGATGCATTAAGTGCATGATCTTTTATTTCCAGCTGTTCTGGACAAAAAGCTTTATAATAACTCATCCCACACGCGATCCAGAGTCCTCTAAGAACATTATCCAAGCCTATAATTTCTTTCTCACTAAGAACTCTATTACTCACTCCCAACTGGATTTTTTCCTGGAATTCGCCGTAGCCTTCTATTTCATAACCAAGGGTTAATGCACCCGTCTCTGGTGTAAATTTATAGAAATCGAAGACAAACTTTTGAGGCAACATTTATACACTAAAAGGTTTACCGTTTTTCCTTGACTTGTAAACCAGAACTCATAAGGTCTGATCCGCTTTAAATATAAGTAAAAAGACCATGAAAAAGGGAATCCACCCAACCAGTAATCACGTTATTTTCCGAGATGCAAATGCCGGAAAAGACTTTTTTATGAAATCAACCATGACTTCTGAAGAAGTTGAGGAGCAAGACGGAATTAAATACTACGTAATTCGAGTGGATGTAAGCTCAGCTTCACACCCATTTTTCACTGGGAAACAAAACATCATCGACACCTCTGGTCGAGTTGATAAGTTCCGTGCTAAAATGGAGAAAGCTGGTAGCAACGCTTAATATATATTTTCATGTCGTTAGATAAGACACGACTTCCTTTTAAGCTCTGGACCGAATCACTCAGCTCGAGTTTCGGTTCTCTTCGTACACTCTGGTGGCGTTTTGGAGTGGTAACAATTTCTTACTTACTCACACTAATTGTGGCCAC
>CALIGR010000122.1 GCA_938021445.1 uncultured Candidatus Altimarinota bacterium | reverse complement strand
GAGATGATGTGGAATCTCAATTTCATCTAGCATTTCAAACCACCAAGCGGCGAGATTATTGAGTACCTGACCTTTTCCTGGGATCGTCCCAAGGACAAAATCAAAGGCCGAAACTCGATCGGTTACGACGATGGCTCTTTGCCCGTTTTCAAATGTAAAATTTTCTCTTACCTTTCCAGAATAGTGAGTGGCTGGACCTTGATAACGGATCTGATCGATAACGTTTTGCATTACTAAAAGTGTATTTATTCTATACTTTTAGTATACTTAAAATAAACATGTTTGCCCCTTTGTCTGATAGTCGGAAAGTTGAAAAATCAGGATTTACTGCCTGGGTAAATGAAGCCAGTGATGATCTTAATACCGTTTATGTAGAGTGCCACGAGCGTCATGGACGATGTTATGTAAAAAATTCTCATCGTATCTATTATGTGATTTCTGGAGAAGGAGAATTTGAAGTTGATGGTGAAATTCGGAAAGTAAAAAGTACAGATACGGTTATCATAAAACCAGAGGAGCCTTATGATTATTGGGGCAAAATGAAGCTTTTTGAAGCTAATTTTCCAAAGCCAAAGGTAGGGGATGAAATTTCTTTAGAATCTTAAAAAATATGAGTGAAATTAAAGTCGGCATCATCATGGGGAGTCAATCAGACCTGCCGGTCATGCAGGAGGCTGCTGATATATTGAAGGAGCTGGGAGTTGGCTATGAGATTGATATCGTTTCGGCTCACCGGACGCCCGATAAGATGGCCGAATATGGAAAGTCTGCTCGAGCTAGGGGTCTTAGGTGTATAATTGCTGGAGCCGGTGGGGCCGCTCATCTTCCTGGGATGACGGCTTCGTACACGACGGTGCCGGTCATTGGGGTGCCGGTAAAGTCTCATAACTCAATTGAAGGGATAGACTCTTTGCTCTCTATCGTACAAATGCCAGGAGGGATCCCGGTTGCAACCGTCGCGATAAACGGAGCTAAGAACGCAGGAATCTTAGCCGCACAGATCATTGCCAATGAAGACCCCGAAATTTTAAAAAATGTAGAAGTTTACAAAAAGTCGCTTGAGACAAAGGTTTTGAAATCAGCTGAAAAATTGAGCTAAACTGAGCCCCTGAGATTCCGGATCCCAGCCTGACCGGCAGGCAGGAAGTCCGGAATGACATTCTTTTTAGATTTCAGATCCATTTATCCAGACAATGTCTTCGCGACCTCTCCACCAGGTCAGTTGTTTTTTGGCGTAGTTTCGATTTCGCTGTTGGTTTATCTTAAGCGCTTCTTCGTAGGTAGTTTCGCCGTCTAGGTATTTTTTGATTTCAGCATATCCAAAACTTGTGAAAGCGGATTTGGTTATGTCTGGGTATTTTTTGAGAATGGTTTTGGTCTCTTCAATTAATCCGGATTCAAACTGATCTACGGCTCGTGCGTTTATTCGGTCGTACAGAATTTTTCTATCCCACTCGATTCCTATTTTGAAACTCTCAAATCTTGGTTCAGATTTTTTGGTAGATTTTAAAAATTGATCATTTTCTATGTCTTCACTGAAGACATAGTTTTCGGTGATGGCGTCGAGCCAAAGCATGGTGCCGCCTACTAAGAAAACAACATTACCTCGAGCCTGAATTTCCTTAATTTTTTCAAAAGCGTACTGCTGAAATTTTACAACGTTGTATTCTTCATCGAGATTGGTGATATCTATCCCATGATGGATAACACCCTGCATTTCTTCTTGGGTGATTTTGGCGGCACTGATGTCACACTCTCGATATATTTGTCGTGAATCTATAGAGATGATTTCTATTTTTTTGTTAGATTTGGCTTCTAAATATTTTGCTAGCTTGATGGAGAGCCCTGTTTTCCCACTAGCAGTCGGCCCTGTAATGGAGACTACACCGTTGGGCTTTTCTTCCAGAAAATTTTTAGTATTTTGAAACACGTTCATCATTAGTAAAAGTAATATTTTATGAAAAAAATCCTACTCGGTTTCGTCTTAAGTCTCTTTGTCTTCACTCCGGCGCTGGCTCAAAAAGCACAAGTATTGGAGTTTTTCCATGGTCGAGATTGTCCTCATTGTCATAAAGAACAGGCCTGGTTCCCAACGCTGAAAGAAGCTTATCCAGGACTTGATATCAAGATGTATGAAGTTTGGTACAACGAAGAAAATCAAGCGCTTATGCAGAAAAGACTGCAGGAAATTGGAGAACAGTCAGACGCGGTTCCGACTAATATCATCGAGGGAGAAATGGTGGTTGGATTTGATCCAGGGAAGATCGTAGATTTATTAGAAAAGAATTACGGCGCTCCCGCAACTGATCGTGACGCCCTTTTGGAAGCTGGTGCAAACGCTAAACCTAAAGCGGATCCAACTCCTTCGATAGATCCTGAAACAGGAGAACCTGAGGCTGGTGGCTTTGATCGAGATAAAATTCTCGCACTTTTAGCCGTTATACTAGGAGGTGGAGGCTTATTTTATCTTCTGACAGGAAGTGAGAAAAAATAAAGAAATTTTCGTTAGCAATTTTGGAGTTATAAAAGATTTAAGTAGGGAACAGATATTATCTGTTCCCTACGTTTTTCATTATCTGTTCCCTACTTTTTTTGAGGTTCACTGGGGACGGATAAGATCTGTTCCTTACTGTTCTTCCCCCTTAATCTCATATTCTGGAACGGCTTCGATCGTATCGTCGCCTTTTTCCCATCCAAAAGGACAAACACCACCGTTTTCAGCGACAGACTGTGTTTGCTCAATCATCCGGAGTGTCTCGGTCATATCTCGCGCAATGTCGTTGTTGTACGTCATTCCACCTCGGAGTAGGCCTTCTGGACTGATCAGGAAAGTCCCACGGAAAGCGTCTCCCGTATCTTTGTCATAGATACCAAGATACTGAGCGAGTTTCCCATCGGTATCGCTGAGCCAGGTGAAATCGAAGTTTTCATCAGTTAGATTTGGTTTCCATTCTTTATGACTCGCAATTGAGTCAGTTGAAACCGGGAGTACTTCAACGCCCATTTCGTCAAATTTGTCTTTGTACTCCAGTAGCGCTCGGAGCTCGGTTGGGCAGACGGTCGTTCCGTCTTCTGGGTAGTAAAAAAGTAAAACCCATTTTTC
>CALIGR010000121.1 GCA_938021445.1 uncultured Candidatus Altimarinota bacterium | reverse complement strand
TCCTTGACTCAAGGACTAAATGAAGAGGATATTTTGTTAGACAATCTAACTAATGGGCTGTTACCAAAAAAGGATTATCTATCACCTTTTATAGGATTTCCCGAAAAAACTACTTCATTAACCCCAGATTTAGAGTACGCTTTGTATTTTGCCCTAAGAGGTCGCCAATGCGAATATCCAATTACTTATAACAAAGTCCGCAAAAAAATTAATCGTGTTGTTTATGGATTGACGGTTAGGGCGCTGCGAGAAAAAGAACTCTGGCTGCGCTTAATTAGAGATCCAATTAAAAGTGTGCGAGAGACTCGATTAATTATAGAAGGAGCGGACGAATGGATGAGAAAGTATGGAGATGTGGCTATGCTATTGGGTTCAGAAAATAGGACGGGAAATCCAATTCAGGCGCCTGGGGTGCCAATAGTCTATGGAGCTAAACCGGATAGTATAAGCATTTGTGAAGACAAATACCGGCTCTTATGTCCCGAAGAAGTTAGAACGGCTCAATGTATTTCTTTGTCAGATTTAGCGTCAGTTTCGCTCTCAAAAAAGCACATTAGTGAGACAAGAGATCGGTTGGGGCGGGTTTCTATTGGCTTAGAGATTAATGAAATTCCAGTTTTGTCCGCTGAAGATGAGTTAAAAGTGGCCGTCCAACAGCTTGAAAGTGAAAATAGGGTGTCCTACGAAGATTATCACCGTTTGTGGATGCTAAGAGAGTCAGGATCTTTGGACCAGGCTGTGAATCAAGTAAGAAATGCAGTAAGTTTTTTATCTACAGGCCATTGGGGGCGTAGCGGGGCCGGTATACTAATTTACGATAGAGTAAAGAATGAAATATTTATTTTAGAGCGAAGCAAATTTAGTTTTGCTCCAGGAACCCTGAGCATCCCCGGAGGCGCTGTCGACTATGAAGAAAACCCTCTAGTTGCGGCTATGGCAGAAACTAAAGAAGAACTTTCGACAGTTCCTAATGGAAATATTACAAAAAAAACCTCAATAATAGATCCAAGTGGTAAGTTTATTTACACAACATTTCTTCTCGAGATTGATCCACAGAAAAGAGCTGTTTTTACTAACGCCTTAAATGTAAATAGGCTTGAGCACAAAGGCACTGGGGAGTGGGTGTCTTTAAACGAGTTAGGCAAACGAAATATTCATCCAGGCTTGCTGGCTACTCTTGATAGTCTGGCTCTTATTTCGGGATGCTGAAAAACTTTAAGAAATAATCCAGGCTATTTTCTCTTTTTAAGTTGGTTAATAGTTGTTACCACATTTAAAACCTTTAGTTAGGGCGGAAAGTAGCTCTCTGTGTTTTTTGAAATGCGCTTTGATTATTAAAATATAGAAATATCAAATGTAAATATTGAATAAATTTTAATTTAAAATGTGGCAAGTCCAATACAGACCGGTCGTTGATGAAGCCGAGCAAGCCGCAGGGCTTCAACATGATTTCAGTGTTTCGGATTTTTTAGAAAAAAATCTAACCACTGCGGAGCTCATAAATAGAATCTGCCAAAACGCAGAGGCATTAGCAGCGGTCAAAGAGTCTATTGGAATTTTTAAAATAATTTGTGCTAGATTAGTTCCACACTATTTAGATTATTTCACGAGCGGAAAAGTGCTTTTTATTTCGGAGAAAAGGACTTGTTCGGACAAAGAGTCTAATCTGATGCGGGCTTGGTGTCTTTTCTTTTTTCTGGTAGATAATTGGCTTGATGATTTATCCAGTGACGCGGATGAATTTCGAAGGAAATTTAAAAAAATTGAAGCTTTGCTGAGCCGTCCAGAAAGCGCAGATCTAGAGAATTTTTGTGAAACTGAAAAGATAATCGTTCAGTTTGCCACGTTCTTACGAGACAATTCGGCTCCCGCTTTTCGAGAATTAATCGAAGAGATATTTCGCACGCTAGGACAGGCCACAAGCGCAGAGGATACTGAAACTGTTTTATCAGCCCAAGAGCATCTAGCGGGCCTGTCTTTACAGGGATACTTTGATTCAAGCGGAATAGAGATCTCGAGTACTCAAAGAGAACATATGCTTAATTACGCCGCTTATATGCAGTTAGTAGATCACTTGTTTGACGTTGAACAAGATTTAGAAGACCCCTCAGGAAATCACCCAACTCAAATACTTAAAAGAAGTGGCTTAAGCTCAAATGAAATTGAAGATTTTTACCGCCGCCGTATGGATGAGATGGCAAAAAATAACCCAAAGCTAAGAGGTAAGTTTAAAATAGCCATGCAAGTCATTCCGCCTTTACGTAGAATTAATGGGATACTCGGTTTAATTGAGGAGAAATAATGAGATTGATTACAGATGCGTATCTAAGTTTTTTTGATGGAGTAACCGTGCAGGAAAGGCTGGAGGCGCACAAGCAGCTTGGAGAGCGAGTAGATGGAATTCTTTTTGATGCTTTTTTGTTTGATCACGCTTGGAAAAGGCTTGGAGTGCCTTCTCGGGTTAGATTTATCACAGATCCAGATGTAGTTATTGATATAGCCACCGGTAGTAGAGTAGAATCAATTAAAAGGTTTGGGATTGGCAGCCGTTTATCAAATGGTGTTTTTCCAGAAACTTCAATTGTGGGTTTGGAGGCAGGCGAAGAACATTTGTTCAAGCGCAAACAAGCAATAAATTTTTTAAAAACGATGTACACTGTGTTTCAGCGAGATGGAATTTGTGTTGGATCAGCCATAGAGAGGTTAGGTCTTAATGCAGAAGATTTACTAAATTTGAGTTCAGAAACACTTCAAAAAATTGCGTGGGAAACCATAAAAAATTTACACTTTGTTAGTGCTCATTTTGATCTAAAAATGGACCAGAATTTATTAGATGTTGTGGCTCAAATGTCATCAGTTAAACCTCGAATGGCACCGTTGCTTCCTAGGAAGCTTTGCTTGATGAGTTCGGCCTCAAGATCGCTTCAGTTTTCAATCTTATCGATTTTAGAAATGTCAGGAGATGAAGGGAAAGAGGTCGATCCAACGGCTTTATTTGAGAGTTTGGTTGGAATCCCAAGTAATTTATTCGCTTCTTTAGAGTGGGCAATCTACCACTGTGCTAAGCATGAGGTTAGCCGGGAAAAAATTCAAGATTCTATTCGACTTTACCCAACCGTTCCAGTGTTAGACCGGGTTGCTGTAGAAGACTTAATTATTGGAGGTACTGAATTTAGAAAAGGCGACCTAATTTTTATAAGCCAGCTTTGCGCAAATCGAAATGGAGACGACGATAGTAAATATGGTTTATCGTTTTTAGGGGGATCCAGGATCTGCCCATCAATTAAATTTTCGCTTTCATTTATGGTTGAATTCATAACTCAGCTAACTCAGTACTTTGACTTAATTAAGCCAGAAGCAGAGATGACGGTGCAGCCATTCAATGCCTTGATGCGTCCAAACCCAAAACAAAAATTGGTTGGGCTAGAGAAAAAGGCGCAATGGTAAAATCTAAGACGCTGGTGGTTAATAGTTGTTACCATCTACAAGTCCCTTGTGGTAGCGGCAAATATAAACATATTCTTTATTTATTTGACCAAATGCAAAATTAATATAATAATTATAAATGTAAACCCTTAACCTTAATTTTAAACAAATGAGAAATTTAACAGATCCATTCATGGGAAGAGATCCTGAAAGAATAGCAGGTGCTGCGACACTAGCAGTTGAAGCTAGAGATATGGCGGGTCCAGAGGCCGGTAAGGAAGCTTTAGCAGCTGCAGTTGCTAAAATCGCTGAAGGAAGAGCTGTGCAAGGAGCTATGGCTATCGGCGGTGGGCTGGGCGCAGATGATATCGCTAAGTTTCAACCCAAGCCTGATTAATCCACAACCGAACCGCCTCCTGCACATGACGAAACCGATCGCCCCCAAGCTTCACCCCGCCGTACCAACGCGTGACAACGATGATGGTGTTTAGATAGTTTTCTCGCTGAAGCATCCGCAAGATGACCATCCCGGCGCCCGTTTCACCGTCATCGTTTTTGAGATCAAAAACCTGTACCCCGTCACTCACCCGCGCCGCCCAGGTGTGGTGAGTCGCTCGGGCATATTTTTTATTAGATTTAACTTTTTTAAGCAGTGTCTTTATATCTTCTCGGTTTTTTACCAAACCGCCGGTGACGGAGTATTTTGAGCCTCGATCAGTGATGATGTGGTGAAACTGCACAAACTCATCTTTTGGGATGTTCCCATCTTGAAAATCAATTTTGATTTGGTCGAGTTTCATCTGTCTTTGAGCATAATATTTTTTTGGCTGCACGTTAACTAAAAATAATTAGTCTACTCAACGAAATGGATCTAAAGGATAAGAAAGTAGCGATTATTGCTGACTGGCTCACCAATCAGGGTGGCGCAGAGCGGGTTATTGTCGCGTTGTCTGATCTTTTTCCAAGGAGTCCTATATTTACTTCAGTTTACGCTGAAGGGAGTGTGCCAGATCTGAAAGGGCGAGATATCCGAACGAGTTTTTTACAAAAGCTCCCGGAAAAGCTGAGAAAGAAGCATCAGTTCTTGTTACCACTACTGCCGAAAGCGTTTAGAAGTTTGGATTTGTCTGAGTTTGATGTGATTATTTCCTCAAGCTCGGCCTTTGCAAAATGCATAACCAAAACGAGAAAAGATCAGGTGCATATTTGTTACTGTCATACGCCGACAAGATACCTCTACCATGCCCGGCAGGAGTATTTGGATGAATATCCACTACCGGCGGTCATGAGACCGTTTAAGTTTCTGCAGCCAAAAGTCTTTGACTGGATGACCCCTCAGGATCTTCTAGCCGCCAGAGAAGTAGATTATTTCATTGCAAACTCGAACTTTATCGGTCAGAGAATTAAGAAATATTATAACCGAGACTCAACGACTATTTATCCCTGCACAGATACGGATTATTTCACAAATTCAAGCGCTCAAAAGTCAGACTATTTTTTGGCACTGGGGCGCTTTATTCCTTACAAAAAATTTGAGCTACTCGTTGAGACCTTTATCAAAAACGGCCTTCTTCTCAAACTTGGAGGTGTTGGGCCTGAGCTCGAAAAATGTAAAAAAATGGTAAAAGACGCAGGAGTAGCAAATATTAAGTTTTTAGAATTTGTAGATTATAAAGATCTCCCAAATCTCTATGCCGGTGCGCGAGCGTTTCTCTTTCCAGCAGAAGAAGACTTTGGACTCACACCCGTTGAAGCGATGAGTGCCGGAACGCCGGTGATTGCTCTTGGCGCGGGGGGGGTGACCGAGTCAGTTACCCCTGAGACGGGAGTATTTTTTGAAGCCCAAACGGTGGAAAGCTTACAAGCTGGAATTGAGGTATTTATAGCGAGAGAATCAGCCTTTGA
>CALIGR010000120.1 GCA_938021445.1 uncultured Candidatus Altimarinota bacterium | reverse complement strand
TATTGGGATTGGGATGTATATCGGGATGAAGATCCTCGAAGTATTTTTTGGGATGCAGTATGCCGCGACCATTGGTTTAGTCGCTGGAGTCATGGAACTTTTCCCTTACATTGGCGTCATCATTACCGGGGCGCTTGCGTTCCTTATTGCCATAAATATCTCTGTCTATCTTGGGGTGGCGGTCTTGATCTGGATGGCCATTGTCCAGTTCGTCGAAGGCAACGTGCTTGTCCCTATGGTCATGCACAAAGTCGTTGGACTCTCTTCTGTTGTAGTCATCTTAGCTTTAGCCACTGGTGGGATTCTCGGAAACGCTCTAGGGGGTATCGCCATGGCTATTATCTTTATGATCTTCTCGGTACCCGTTGCCGCTTCCGTAGCTATCTTCGTCGAAGAATACGTCCATCGGGGCGATAAGTAGTTTTAACTTATACGCGCAAAGAAAACACTTTCACCACTATCGGTTATAAATTCTACTTTAAAGCTACTAAATATTTTGGTTATTCCTGCTTTTTGACTTGGTAGAAACTCAAGCCAGAGCTGATTAAAGCTTATCTGTTTTTCTATGAGCTGTTTGGCTAGTTCTCGAATCAAATCTAAACCATCTGTACCTGAAAAAATAGCAGAGCCTGGTTCCTGATAAATCTCTGGCGCTAAGCTATCTGAAACCGGTACATAGGGCAAATTGGCCACGATGATGTCATAGTGAGTTTTTTTCGTCACTTCACTCAGTAGATCGCTTTTTATAAACTTTATAGCTACACGGTGCTGTTCTGCATTCTTACGAGCTATGTTCAGCGCTTCCGGAGAAATATCTAGCCCTGTTACTTCAGCTTCTGGGAACTGTATTTTTAAAAATACAGATATACACCCCGAACCCGTTCCTATATCTAGAACTGAAATCCCCCCCAGCCCCCCTTTAACAAGGGGGTAGTTATAATCCAAAATCTTTTGCACTAGTATTTCAGTCTCATCTCGCGGAATTAAGGTGTTTTGATCTACCCATATCTTTAAATCGTTCCAAATCTTGTAACCCAAAATATAAGCAACAGGGACTCGCTCTTTTCTTAAAGCTATATTTTCTTTAAATAACTTAACTTGAGACTCAGATAGTTCAGTCTCATCATGTGTCCTAAGCCATGTCCTCTCTTTCTTTAATACCGCTGAAAGCAAAACTTCTGACTCCAGTCGAGAATTGGGTAATTCTGACAGTTCTTTGATCGCTTCGGTTAGGGCTTGTTTAAGTCTCATGAAATAAAAAAACTCAGCATTGATATTACTGAGTCTTTAAGAATTTATTATTAATTTTCCGGAAAACTACCCTTGGTACTGCTTTTGTTTGGCGATAGCTCGGTATCCTTCTCGTGAAACAGCCGAAGCTCTTTGTTTTCGTTGTGATGGCTTTTGAGCAAAATATCGAAGCGCTCGAAATTTGTGCGGTAGTCTTCGTGATTTTACATGGCCTGAAAACCGTTTTAACAAACGATCTCCTGACTCTCCGTCTCTTTTGGTTACTTTAATCATATTTTTCTAAAATATTTTAGCTGATGCAATCTAGAAAATATCACTCACGTGTCAACGTTTAATTCTCTAAAAACTAAGACCCAACCGATATAGATCCGGTTTCAAATGGTGTTTTTTTAATCCAAATTCTAGAAAAATCAGTCTCCGGAAACACTTTCTCCAGATCGTTTCTAAAATCAAAATACATTTTTTCGATTAAGTTCGTATGCGGTTTATCAGCCAAACTCATGATAATTTCGTGTACTTGACTATAGTCCACAACACTTTCTATATCATCATTTTTGACTTGTGCTTCCGTCACCTCTGACTGCCAAAATACGGACACAAACACTTTTTGCTTCTGCACTTTTTCCGATTCTAGTACTCCTAGTGAAACTTCTACTTCGACGTTGTGCAGGCTATAGTCCATCGCCACACAATCTAAAAATATAAATAAGAAAAGCGAGTAAAAATAAAAATCGCGCTCCTCTTCACAAGAAAAGCGCGATTTTTTTATACGGGTGAAATACTAGTCAACTTGGTTTCCCACAGAAACAAGTTTAACTTCAACCGTCTCATTTGGATAACTAGCCTCACCGCTTACAGTTCCTACCAAGGTGAAGCCATTTTCAAAGGCCCGACTTCGGAGACGATATAGGTCTTCTAGGCTGAGCAAAATCCCATCATCTGTTACTGATGTTTCTACCGATAAAACCGTCCCGTTGCGGTCATTAATGAGCCAGATTTCATCAAATATTTCATTGAACCGAACGCTTCCGGTGCTTTGGAAGAAAAAGTTTCGAATATTTTGAGAAGCCACTGTTTGATTTTTCAATACGTAGTTACCAATTTCAACTTGCTGCCCTGGAACAAGCAGAGTGAGGTCCACTAAATTACTTTTAGATTCGATATCTACTTTCAACTCTCTTTGCAATGCTTGGTTCGTTAGAAATTGCTGAACTGAATCTGAATCAGCAAATTTTTGTTTATTTTTTACTTTTGTAATTTGAGTATTGATAGATCGGCTATTAAGCCCTGGTTTTCGGAAAGTCGGTCTAGATTTGGCTCCAAAAGTACTTTTATTTTTTCTCTTTGAGAGGGACGATGGAAAAATCGAGCCTCTAAAGCGGTCTTCATACGTAGTTTTGAGCGCAAGCCTTCGAGCTTGCTCTTTTTTGACCATCGTGGCGAAGTCAACACTACTTTTATCTAAAACTGAAGCAGGTCGAGCCGATCGCTCATTCACATTATCGGTTATAAAGAGCACTTTATTAAGTCCTTCTGTTGGACGGCTTTGCTTAACATCAACAATTTCAAATTCTAGATCAGCTGGTAGCCGTCCAAGCGTTCGGCCAAAAATATACAGTTGATCTGTTTTTCCAGCTCTTAAACCATAATTTCCAGAAAAACTAAATTTGAGTATTTCCCCATTTCTTAGATTAGTCCGACCAGAACGAACTCGTTCTGATTGGAGATAAAACGAATCAACATTTAAATTACTTAAATCATTGGTCTTCACTCTTACATAAATATCATCAATGCTTACTTGATTGGTAGCTTGAATCGAGAATCCTTGTAACTCTTCAGATCTTGGAAGTGACCGAATATCAACACTCAGTGGCACTTTCGACGGACTAATACTTAGGGCACCAAAAACATTTTCAGCCGCGTAACCAGGATTGTTAGAAAATAATGAAGCTGCTAGGAGCAGCGCGAGAACGGGTTTGTTAGTAGAAATCATTTTGACTTTAGGTTATTAAATCACAACCATTGTTAACCAGCGCTTCCCTTTATACAATAAAACAATAAAAGAGCATGTGTCTCAAGTAACAGGGTATGTAGTCTAAATAACATTGATAATTTACGCTCTCGGGTTAATCTGCTAGTATCTCATGAACTTAGCCGAGAACCGGAAAGCGCGTTTTAATTATGAAATCGTAGACAACTACGAGGCCGGAATCGTGCTGTCTGGATGGGAAGTTAAGTCCGCCCGAAATAAAAACCTTAATATGGCTGCCGCTTGGGTCAAGATAGACAAAGGCGAAGCCTGGATTCATAACTTCCAGATCAGTCCTTGGTCTTTTGGTGACATGTCCAAACAAGACCCCTTTCAGATCAGAAAGCTTTTACTGCATAAAAAAGAAATCTTAAAGATGGAACAAGGGATACTAGAAAAAAAGATGACCATTGTTCCCCTGCGTCTCTATCTCAAAAAAGGTCGGATCAAGTGTGAGTTAGGCCTTGCGAAAGGACGTAAGAAACACGAGAAAAAACAGGTTCTAAAAGAGAGATCACAAATGAAAGAGGCTCGGAAAGCCCTTAAGGATTTATAAAAAACTACTCCTTCTCCATCCGAATCCGCTGCTCCTCGATCGCGAGGGCCTCGATTATTTTTCCAATATTTCCGTCTAAGATTCCTGGGAGATTTGAGAAGTTTTGGCTGATACGGTGATCGGTGACTCGGTCTTGTGAAAAATTGTACGTACGGATTTTATCAGAACGGTCTCCCGAACCGATCTGAGCGAGACGTTTTTCCCCAAGCTCTTTTTGCTTTTTCTCTTCTTGAGCGGCATGA
>CALIGR010000119.1 GCA_938021445.1 uncultured Candidatus Altimarinota bacterium | reverse complement strand
CTCATCTTTGCCAACAAACCAACTTTTAGCCTTCTCCCACCACGATGGAGTTGGCTTTTTTTGGATCTCAAACCCATCCCAATAAGGATTCATATCGGTTCCAGTCTCACTATCGGGGTTGAAGAAAAAATTATTTTCCGCTTTGTTTCGCTTGAGGCTGGAAATGATTCTTCGGGTATAAGCTCCAAGAGCCGGCATTACAGCAGTCGCTCTTATAAGCCAACGAGATAGATCACTCATTCCCGTTGTCACAAGTGCAGCAAGAAATGCAGGCCAGGTTGTGTAACCAGCAAGAGTACTTCCTTGGTAAGTTCCATAGAAAGCATTGAGTCGGGTTACATATTTTTCACGCTCTTCAGGCATCATAAATCGCATGGCGATATTGGAAGCGATCCGCTCATTGTTGGTAATTCCATTAATACCCAATTCAGAGTGAGACGAAGTCTTTCGCAGCTCCCGCCCCTCGTCGGCGTTAAAATCAACGGCATGCCCCATTTCATGATGAGCGGTCGAGGGATCACAGTCAAAGAGCGTCATCGAGTTGGCGTAAGGGAGATAATGATCAGCTTGAGCAGAATTGATTGAAAAGTCAGCCATAGCCAATTGAAGTCGATCAAACCAAGTGACTTTTTCACCGTCAGCCTCCATTTTTTCAAGTATAGATTTACCCAGGTTAGACTTTCCAAAGCTTATCTTGAGGTCGTCTCTCCAGCCGAGATCACCATAACGCTCCTGGATCATTTTAGATATTTCGGCCTCTTTCTGTTTTTTGTTTATAAGTAGTAAATTGTTCGTATCTCCGGTCATGACTCGCTGGAGAACGTTAAAGACTTTCCCTACGGTACTCGCCACTAGACTTCGGCCGGATTCAAATTGTATTTCCCCGTTATAGTTGGCATGAGGATCGGCATTCCGACGATTAGCCAATCGCTCTATACCACCATCGGCTTCGTTATATTCTTCTGCTTCCGATTCCTCGGGGTCATGGTCTCTGGAAAACAAACCAAATAATCTCATTTATTAAAAAATACAATAAAATAAATAAAATGCAAATAAAAGTTGACGCAGGTCACTAAAAGTGATAAAAAGTAAATAATGAAAGAAACTCTTGAGGTCGTTGATGTACCAGAAGTATCATCCGTAGATGCAGAATCGGTAGAGAAAAAATCTTTTCTTGGGCGCTTAGTCAGCCGGATTGGAAATAGAGTCAGTCGTGTTTTAAATCTTGGTCGCAAAAAAGCAGAAGCTTTGGCGGTCGCCGGAGCGGGAGGGGTAGAGGCTTTAGAGGAGGCGGCAGAAGAAGGAGAAGGACTCGTGAGAGAGGCGGTAGAAGAGGCATTAGCCGAAGAGGAGCCGCTAGGAGAGGAGCTGGCTAAAGCGGCTAATGACAATGATCCAGAAGCAGAGAAGAAACCAGTAGAAAAAATGGGGCCGATCACCACTGAGACCGCGATTAGCAACGCTTTTGAGGCGTTAGGCATTCAACCCAAAACGATCTATTATCCAGGGGCGGGAGATCATGATTTAATATCGATCGCTTTTCCGGGGGGAGAAGTGACCTACTTAGATAAGGATCCAGACATGGTAGCGAAACTAGCAAAAACAGAAACGAAGGTTATTGAGGGAGACGCTCACTCATACAAACTAAAAGAACCAGCAGAAGCACTGCTAATCATAAATACAGGTGATATCGATTACCGTCAGGTCATGGACAATCTTCAGATAGGAGGGCATCTTGTCTGTACAAACTATACTGATTTGCCAGAAGAACTTCGGAAAGACACCGACTTTGAGCTCGTGAGTGTGGTGGATAAAAATACAGGGGCTTTCGTAGACCTTGAAAGTCTCGCACTCAAGTCTCCAGAGTCAGCGTTGTATGTCTTTAAGAAACTAAGTGAAAAGTCATACGAATCAGTTGAGGGAGAAGCAAAATCAGTTGAACCAGTCATGCTGGCTGCGGCTTAATCTGAAATCATGAAACTAAATCCCTGGCGTCGCTCAGAGGAATCAACATCGCCAGAACTGGGCGAGTCAGAACCGAAGCTTGGTTTTGTAGAACGCCAAATTGACTACATTTATCCAGCAGATGATTTTGAGGAATTTGTAGAATTTCTAAAGGAGCACGATCAAATTGATGTCGCTGATTATGACTCAGTTTTGTCAGACCTGAAGTCAGATCATTTTCAGAAGCTCGTGGGAATGTTACTAAAAATTGATCTTTTAGCGGCGAGCACTTGGTACGCAGTGACAGGAGTGATGAGCGCGGCCGTGCCGACAGCAATGGGAGTGACGACAGGAGTGGTGGCTGGAACGGTGGCGCAGAGTGCGATGATCGCCACCTCAAGTCTGGCGCTCTCAAAAGGGATAGTAAAGAGCCGTTGGCTCTTTAGTGCTCTGGGATCGATGCCAATTGTTGGTGGAGGTTTGCAAAAGCTGCAAATGCTTCGAGAAAACCCTGTTTTGATAAAACAGCTAATGCTGTACCTGAGTGTGAAGCATAAATTTAAAGCGCATCAAAATGGAACCATCGAAGCGAGTAAGGTGTTAGAGCTTATTCAAAACAAAAGTGATAGCTGGACGCAGAAAATATTTAGATTTTTTGAACCTGAAAAGACAGATAAAGAAGAAGATAAAACTTCGTTTTCGTATCCAGCTCTGGCGGCTTAACCTAAAATCATGAAACTAAATCCCTGGCGTCGTTCGGAGGAAGTGACATCACCAGAACCGGTTGAGGAAACTTCGAAGCTTGGTTTTGTAGAACGCCAGATAAATAGAATTTATCCAGAACAAGGTTTTGAGGACTTTATAGTATTATTGAAAAAAAATAACCTAGTTGATGAAGTTGATTTTCAGCAGTTGTCAGCTGATCTCAAGTCAGATCAATTTCAGCGTCTTATGGCTATGTTTTTGAAGATAGAAGTCCTGAGTGCTTCTGTGCGAAACACAGTAATGGCTGCCTTAGGGGCGGCAAATCCAACAAAAGCGGGAGCTTTAACGGCCACGAGTGTTGGTTTTTTGTCTGAGGCGTTTATGAGGGTTACGACGGGAGCGGCTTTTTCTAAAGATGTCGTAAAAAATCGCACACTTTTTTCTGCGATAGGTATAGCTCCAATTCTCGGTGTGTGGGGGCAGCGGTTTATGCTTTACAAAGAAAACCCACTCCTTTTCAAAAATTTAATGCTCTATATAAAATCACGAAAAAGGCTTAATAAATTTGAAGCGGGAAAAATTTCTGAATCAGAATTAGTTGAGTTTTTAGCCAAAAAAATAAAAACAAAACCAAACAGCTCAGCTGATATAAACGGAAATGAGCCGAAAGTTGAACCTGATATAACCGCAGTCCCAGCATGAGTGAAGCGGTATACGAAAAAGGCGATATACTTGAGACCAAGTGGGAAGACTTGGAGTATGTTTTAGGCGGTGCGTTACGAGTAGAAGACAATGATATAAGTGAGGCTAAAGTAAGGGAAGTGAGAAGAGAGCTGAAGCAAAAGTTAGAAGACCTAGGCGTTCCAACAGAAGGGAATTGGGTCACAATGCCAAAAGCTCGTTATACAAAAAAAAGGGATGGAGAGGCAGAAATGGAAAAAGTTTTGGATTTTCAAGGCATGATACACATAGCCCCAGAACAGTTTTACGACCGAGTCCAGTCAGGGATGGACGATCATAAAGGACGCGTTTTGTTTGAAGGTGTTGAGTCAGAAAAAAACGCTTGGTGGAAGAAAAACCCATTAAAGTCGCTATCGACTTTGATGGATAAGTACAAGAAAGCAGCTCGCTATTTAAAGGTTACGGATCAGGGTACTTATAATCTTCAGTACCCAGAAGCCGCACTTCGGGCGGACGTGACAGATACGGACATGGGAAAACAAATTGAAGATCGCCCTCCGGAAGAAATACGATTGGTAGCAAAAACAATAAAGTTGGCAAATTCAGGAATCAATAACTTTGCGAGTTTGTTTCCATGGGAAAAAATGGGGAGTGAAATGGAGAAAGAAGGTTTCGTAGAAAAGCTAATCACGGGTGATAAAGACGAAGAACGTCCGAAAACGCTTTCAGGACTCCACGCGATAATTGGTACATTTCGAGATAGAGTCCTGAGTAAAGTTATCGAAAAGGTTAGTAAGGGGGAGCCGAGTTTGATGGCTGTGTATGGAGCCGGTCATTTGCCCGGAGTTCATGAAGAGCTGCTCAAGAACGGGTGGGAGCTAGACCGGCTAGACTTACAGCACGTAAATTTTGGAGAACCAATGAAGTTCACCTGGCTCAGAAAAGGTTTTGAGGCTTTTAAGCTGCCATTTTGGGCCCTTTACAACGCTCGAAGTATTTGGGAGTTGGTGTCGGCAGAAGAAAAAGAAAAGAGTAAAAGAATCAAATTAGAGCGGGAGGAACGAGAGCGGGAAAAACAAGAGCTGTCTCAAAGAAGGGAAATGCAAAAAGTAAGTAAAGATAAAGAAGCCTCGAATGATAACAACTACGCAAACGCGCCTATCCCAATGGTCCCATTAGCGGCCTAAGTGTTGCTCTTTTGTCGACTAAACCATCGTCGAGGATTCCACCAAGATCTCTTTTTATCAGTCTTAGTGCCTTCAGCGGATTCATCAGTCTCGTCAACGGAAGGCGTATAGGTATCGACCAATTCTTTTTTCTTATCGATTGTGTTTCTCACGGCGTCTTTAGTTTTGATTTTTTGAGCTTGTGATGCGACTTCTTTTTCCTGCTGCTTGATTTTAGATTCAATCGGTTTCCCGTAGTATCGGTTTTTGATCGCGGCTTTGTTTTCAGGATCAGAAGTAAGGTACATCCCAACCATGTCTGGCTCAGTGGTTGGCATGGTAAAAGGCTTATTAGCGCCTTGTTCGCCTGGTCTTTTTTGCCAAATAGAAAGATTTCTTTGATCACCGTCATCGTTTGAGAGTCGTGGTGGATTGACCTTGATGATCTGCATTTTTGTATGGTACAAAATACTTCCATCAGATTCTTGTCTTACATAGATGGCATTGTCGATGGTGCTCGCGTGAATAAGACCCCCAATCGTAAGGTTTTTTTGGTACTTGCTCGGTACATAGTGCAGCGTTCGAAGCGAGTTGTAGTGCCGAGGCGTTTTCATAACCTCAAACTGTTGAGCGGCCTCGTTTTGGAGGAGCTCACGTGCTTGCGGCTCGAGTTGGTCGGCCGTCCGGGCCCCCATGTCCATGCGGGCAAGTTGGTCAAAGCTTGGCCGAACTTTGGTGATGTCTTCGCCTTTTTTAAGACCAATTTCTTTCACTCGAGCGTTGATACTCTTTTTGGTTGGCCTCGTGATCTCTTCAAGAGAAGCCTTTAGATCTCCAGGGAGAGTGAAGGTGAAGTTTTCAATCTTCGTGACTTTCCCAACCAGCCCTCCGTCTTCTGAATCAGAAGGCCCAAAGAGAGTCTCTCTCAATCGGTTTAAGAGCCGCTCGGTTGTGGTCCCGATGGTTTCTATATTTCCACCTCCAACGCCGCCATCAGTATCAGCGCCGCTTCTACTACTATCAAAATCAATAAGTGGTCCCTTCGTGTCGATTCCACTTTTACCACTATCGACGATAGCTTGATATTGGTCTTTAGCCGCCTCGTATTCCTCAAGAAGCTCTTTGACTCTCTCGGGCTCAGTATCGAGAAGTGTTTGAAATTCATCTCGTTCTTCATTGAGGGTTTTATAGCTTTCTCTGATTTGCCCGACATATGAGTGAAGGGCTAAGACGTTTTCAAGGAGACCCTGTTCGAGCTCTGGAATCCGTCCAAAAAGGGCTTCTTTTTGGCTCTCGCTAATATCGCCTTCATCAAGTTTAAGAGCATCAGCACCAGTGATTTCAAGAAAAAAGTCATAACTATCAAGGTAAGATTTAAGATCTTGTAGCGCTTTTTGAGCCACACCTTCATCAGTAGAGAGCATTTTTTCTCCTAAGGTTCTTACAATTTCAGCCACTTCATCTGTTTTTTCTAAGACATTATGTCCTTGTTGCAAGGCTTGAGTTCTCCAGACGATCGTACCTTGCTCGGCAATACTCCCAGAGATCAGAGGTTTTTCGAGTTGTTCTCTTTTAGCCAAGAAATAACGAGCCATCCGCGACTGGGTCTCGGGTGGAAGTTTGGCAAAAATATGTGTGTTTTTTCCTAAATAATCAGCGATAAACCAAAATTGTTCGACAGAATTAATATAAGCACTCCCGTCGATTATTGATTCAAGTTCTTTGCTGAGACCAGGACTTGCATTTTGCAGTTCGTCTTTGAGTTCTTGGACTAGATCCGAAGGATCATTGAGCTCTGCGTCACTAAAAGCCACATCCGAAGCTTCAAATCGACGATTGATATAAGCCTCAAGGCTCGATAAGTCAGTCCCTTGAAAGTTATCAAGTCGGTGTTTTCGGTCTCGAAGTGAGGCGATATTACTGAGTGCATTGGAGTGGCTCATCCGCCATTGATTTGTTTCGACAATCGGTTGTAGATATTCGGATCGTTTGAGGGCATCGACTAAATCGATCGCTTTGTAGTTTGGCCCCAAAAAATCACGAATATCCATGTGCTTAGAAAATCGTGCTGGATTTCGGATAAAGCCTTCAGGATTATGAGCGATATCAGCGAGGGTCTTTCGGAAGTTATCAAGACCAACGGTGTCTCCGGCATTTTCGAGTCGCTCCTGTTGTTTTCGGAGGTATTGGTCGGCGGCACGAACTTGCTGCTCTTTGGTCTGTTTCATGGTTTCTAAGATCCCCATAATTTCAGCATGACCTACATCAGTCGCTCTTCGCATCTGCTTAAGCTGAAAATCAATCCGTTTGTCCTGACGGATAAAGAGCTTTCGACCGAGTTTTTTCCACCAAACTTCATTATTAATTTTAGCGACAAAGTCTTTGTTTTGCTCGGTCAGTAAGCTACTGACTTTTGCGTACCGAGCCTCAAAGACACTCTCAAGATATTCGATCGAAGTGAGTGATATTTTTCTTTCATCCATTCCAGATCCACTGTTACTCACCGCACTGATGGCTCTTTGTACGCCCGGATCTAAAAGAGATCGAAGTACACCGTCATTGATCAGCGGAGACTCTCGAAGCAGGTCAGCTGGGTTCCCTGACTTAGAAACGGCTTCTTTAACCTGACTAATCGCAATAGATTTAGGATTAAAAATATCGTAAGCCCAAAAAGCAGGGTTGAAAAATCGAGCCTCAATGCCCACAAATCCGGTAAAAGCATTAGGATTGAAAAGTCGAGATTTCCATCGCCCCTGAACGGCGGCTCGCTCAGAAGACTCAGCCGCTTGGTTTATAAGCTCATTAACTTGGGCCTGTGTGTTTTCCGCATTTTCTGCGGCGAAAGTCCCAGTTTTGAAATCAACATCGCCTTGAAGCAGTGGTTTTTCTGTGTCGGAAGTCCCCATCTGTAGATTAACCTGTTTTTCATCTAGCAAAAAAATCAGACGACTCGCAGAGTCGTTTTTTCTGGTTTGAGAATAGCTAGTGATAAATTTCATAGAAGGTCAAAATAAGTCAGAGTTGACTTTTGATTGAAATTAAAAAATTATACCAAAAAAACGGCTTAAAGACAAGCCTTTAGTGACTCTTTTAGAAGAATAAATTAGGAGACTAGTAGCGCTTTTAGAGCCTCAATATTAGCTAAATCATCTTGATGTTCCGTATTTTCAGCTTTTTCGTCTTTACGCTGCTCCTGATCTTTCACTTTTTCGATGAAATTATCGGCTAGATTGGTCATTCCATCACTCGCTTCTTCGACAATTTTATGAGAAAGACTAAACTCAGGTTTTTTCTGCAACTCTACCGTATTTCCAAAAAGGAGCGCTCTGCGATCCGCAATAGACGCCGCTTTTTCTTCTTGTTGTGATAGGTATTTCATCATGCCTTCCAAAAAATCGACTGCTTTTTTGTCCAAACCATCATTTTTTTGTACGTACTCAAAAAATTTGTACCGCGTATCCAGCGGAATACGGTTTTCTCTGGCCACTAAGAGCAACACTTCTTCGAGTTCGGATTGAGGTTGTAGCATGTTTTAGGCAGGTAGGATTCGAGCAGGGCTTCCGATTCTTTCAGGGTGTTTTCCGGGATCATAGTTCGGTGGGATTCCTTTTGTTAGAACATCATGCCCAGGAGGAGCTCTAAATTCGATTAAGATGACTTTGCCTTCCTCCGATTCTTGTAGAAATACGATTTTGCCCCGTTCTCCAACAAAGACCGCGGCTTTTTCCGTTTTTTCAATCAGAATTAGATCGTTTAGGGTTTCTCTTGGACTCCCCATATCCTTAATAATATTGTCAGCGGTATCAGGTCGACCATGATGGATTTCATGAAATTCAAAGCTCACCCGACTCCCCGGTTTTTTGGTCAAGACAGCGGCAAAAGACGCCTGTCGAGTCGCTTCAAGGTCCGCGAGTACTTTTTCGTTTTCGATCGTATTTGAAGCTTCCAGAAAAGCATCAAATTGTCGCCCAAGAGGAGTCCCCGTGCCAACAGTTCTACCTCTTTCGGCACGATCCTTAGTGATAACCCTTCGTTGGAAGTCAATTTCCGTATGAATTAGATCTGGAATACGTGTGAGTTTACATCCAGCTTCGGTAGGAGGATGGCCATAGCCTCTAGTCATAAGCTCAGCTATCCGGCTTTGATTGTTTTTAAATTCGGTTTCCCAGTATTCTAAATCTCTTACTTGTTTTTTAACGGTGTCTTCGTTTGTTTTGTCTTTTATATCTCGTCCATGGCGGTCTGTGCCAACCACAGTGTAATCCATTGAGTCTACCGTTGGTGGAGTTCGTCCTAAGGTTCTAGCTTTAACACTGGCAAGGTTCCATTCTCTTTCAACAGCTCTAAATTCATCCTCTTCTTGCTTCCAGACTTGTTTTTGCTGGGTTAATGCATCCTTAATCTGCGTTATTTTTTCGATGCTTTTTCGGAGAAATTCTATCTCGTCAGTAGACATATCTTCTCCTCCAATTCGCTCGGTGTTACTAAACTCAGTTATAAGGCTTTCTGCCTCAGCGATTTTGTCCTCAACGCCTGTTTTTAAAACCGGAGTAAATTGGTTTAGAGTCCGGATCGGTCGTAGTGATGATTGGACAAGCATTTGAGTTTGGCCAAGCCATTCCTCAGACTTCCGGTCTAGTTCTTCAAATTTTGATGACACTTTATCCGCTTCAGGATGGCTGTGTTGATTATCCCAATTTTCTAAGTACGCGAGTAGCTGAGTTTTTAACTCTTGTGACATATCTCTTTCAACAAGAGTTGAGAGTCGAGCCGTAGTGCCTAAATAGTTACAGATAGCCACAAGTCTTTGTATCCCATTGGGTTCAAATCCCACTGGGTAACCAGTAAATATAGCTCGTCGATCGGTAACTCCATGTCCAGACAAAAAGAGTTCTAGAGAATCAGCGAGTGTTTCAATATCAGGCGCAGTTCTATCTGGGGTAGCGCCTCTGGCTAGAGACATTTTTAGGTTTGAGTATTTGCTCTTTAGCTGGTTTACGTGAGACTTAAATCTCTTCCGGCTATTCCAGGCGGCCTCCGAAACATCGAGCATTTTTTCATTGGCCTGAGTGAGGAGGCTATCTCCAGTCTCACCAGAGAGATCGAGTTTTTTGTAGACATCGAGTCTTTGTGCGTTACTCAGCCCAGAAAATAAAGCCTTAAACCATTTCGGAGAGCCATTAAAGGCTCCTGGGTTTGCCTGATTTAGCTTAATATGCTTGATGAGATCCGCCTGTTCTTCGGGAGAAAGGCGTTTGGTGTATTCTTCATCAACCCGAGCGGCGGCTTCAACAATCACGGCCTCAACTTGTCCTTTTTGCGCCTCCATCTTGGCTTTGACTTCATCAAAAGCTTCGAAGACAAAAGCCTGACGCGCTTTGAACTCATTGGCCCGATCTCCCGTATTCCACTGGATATTTCTCCAGGGTTGTAAGATATACTGGTCACGCGAATCATTCCATTTGAGGTTTTTCCAGGGTCTTGATTTGTATCGACCGTTCATTTCTTTTCGATTTCGACTCTCAAGCGTGTATTTTTCTCGCAGTTGGTCGAGGATCGCAGTGGCTCTGTTGATCGTTGAAAGCGAAGCCTGTGCGGTTTCTCTTCCCGATTGGATCTTTCGGATAAACTCTCGGTATTCATTTGGATCTCCGAGGACACCAGAACCAATCTCATCTCGCTGTCGCCCAAAGTATCCAGCTGCTTTTTGTCCACCAGCTTCAGTTGGTCCTGAACGAAGCGCTTCAAAAATACGTTTTTGAGTCCAACCCTTCAGAATATCAACCCCGCGGCTTCCGCTTTCAGCGTTTCGTCTTCGTTTGATTTCACGGTTAACCCTTCTGGTAAAACTATCCACGCGATCGACGGCGACATCTCTGGCTTCCTGCAAGAGTTCCTGTTCGTCGGCTTCTTCTGACTCGACTCGAAATCGCTCCAAAAGCTCACTATCTACTTCAAGAAAAGTAAATTTTGAGGTTTCGAGGTCATGCTTCTGGTACAGAAATCGCATAGAGTTCTAGATAATCCAAGCATTATACCACAAATAATTGATAAAAACAATAACCCCCATCAATTTCTTGTGGGGGTTATTTAGAGTTTATATTTTCCGTAAAAACTTACTATTATTTACGTTTGGCATCTGGTTTTTTAGAGACCCCCATTGTGTTTTTAAATGCTACTTCCATTCCGTCACTTGGATCAGTGGCTGGGTAGGATTTATAATCTATTTTGGGCGTTCTTCCACCTGTTCCATAGGCCTTAGCCATTAAGTCCTCTCCTTCAGCCTCTTCAAATTTTACGGTGCTTTTCATCTCTCGGTTTACAAGTTTACCAGAAATTGGATCGGTGAAAGAAACGGTGGTTGTCATGTCATATCCAGTGGTTACATATGATGGTTCAATCACGAGTGCTCGGTAGGCATCATCTAACGCTGCCGTGGCTTCTTCTACCCGACCACGTTTAGTTTCATCGCTATCCTCCAAGCCTTTCGCTTTGTCGAGTTCGCCTTCGGCCTCCGCATATATAGTTGTCAGTCTTTCATCGGTGGAATAACCTCCACCAACTTCTTTCATAACAAAGCTAATGCTTGGAGCCTTAACGATGGTTGCATCGACGGCCTTCTGCCCCTCGAGACCATAGGCTATGGTTACAATATCGCCTTCAGCCATCCGGTTCCCATCTTCCCCAACGATTTGGTAGCCTTCAGTGATGCTGACGCCTCCTCCGCTCAAAGTTCCGTTAAGCCTTCCATCGTCATTTGCGTCGACAAATTGGAGGTAGAGGTCAATAGAGAAAGGACATCCGTCATCGGAGGTATCTTTTAGCTTAACTTTTCCGCAGTATTTTTGAACCAACGATTCAGTGGGACGAACGGCATCCGTAACAGTGCTTATTTGCCGGCTAAACCAGTTAGCATTGTCTTCTGCGGCAACGGCAGGAAGAGCTGGTGTGACTGTTACGGCGGCAGCAAAAGCGAGGGCTTCTTTTGATGGTGTTTTCATAACTTTAAGTGTTAAATCGAATCGATTATAATATAATACGTAACACTTGTCAAATTAAATTCTTAAGAAAACCATATCACCAGCTGAATTTAGTTGCATTTGATAGTTTACATTCGCGGCTTTTTTGGCTGGTGGAGTGATAACTGAACGAGTGACTTTTACAGCTTGTCCATCTCCGGCCTTTATAGTTGCGGTACTCCCATCTGGGAATTTAACGGTCACTTCAGTTTTGCCAGAAGCAGTTTTAGATGGCTTATAGGTGATTTCGTTTTTCCCAAACTTGTAAGGGCCTGGACCAGTTAGTTTTTTGGAAGGGAGTGTTGCAGCCTCACCTTTTTTTAGTTGCTGCTTATTGTTTGTTCCTATTTGGTTATGTATTCTTCCTTTCCCAGGACTCCAATCATGTATTGATGCAGGCGCTGTTTTAGGACTTGTAACTATATTAGGATGTGCTTTTGGTTTCGCCTTAGGTTTAGGCTTTCCTTTTCCTCCAAATTTTGGCATTACCGGATCTGGGATCTTACTCACTCCCTTAGTAACCCCAAGAAGTGCGGTGTTGAGTGCGACGTTCATAGCGAGTTGCTGGAGAAACTCAGGATCAGCAGGATTAATAGAGCCTGTCATCGCAACCGTCTCAAGTGTGCTTCCGGTCAAAACAACTCCGCTAATGGCGGCCGCTTTTTTCTTGGCACTGAGGCCTGCGATTCTTGACCAAGAGTTAGCTTTTCCAATCATTCCCAGGCTGGCCGTCTCAAGAACGCTGGTCATTATATTTTGTTTACTACTCAACTCGCCTCCTAGATTATCCCAGAAATCGCCTTCAGCTATCCCCGAGAATCCAAGAGATTTACCGGTATGAAGGCCCATGGCCGTAGTTCCAAATTTTCCAACAGCTTGAACCCCTCTTCCGAGGTATGTAGCTCGCGCGGTTGCTCCAAAAGCGACTCTTCCAGCGAACATTCCGACGGCGGCCCCACCTCCAGTGGCGGCGATAAGGGCTCCATTGATAATCGCTTGGCGGATAATTACATTTTGAGTGCCATCCGCGTAGTCGTACTCCCAGAACCATCGATCGTCAGGATCGATACCGGTCATGTCCATATATTCTTCAACACGTGGATGATCGGAAGCCTTTAAAATACCTTTTCTGATAAGGACTTCAATTTTGGCTTTATCTTTCAGAATGTTAATTGAGTGCTCATGAGCCTCATTTACTTGTATTTCTGTCGGATTGTCGATGCCCATGCTTTGAAGCGCTCTTCTACTTTCGTCTTTTGAAATAGTATTATTGAATTCAGTCTCTTTCTCAATTTTCTCTATTTCGACAGCGGCCTCACGGTACTTTTTATTGGCTTCAGTTCGTCGTCCATGTTTATTTTTTTCAGTCTCTTCAATCTTTTCACCGAGTAACTCACGGGCAATATAACTTTCAAAAAGCCTGGTTGAGGTGGCACGGAGATCTTCAACTCTTTGGTTTTTGCCAAATAAATGTAGTACTGAGTCTTGAGCGTTCGCAAAAGCTCTTAATTCGGCCGCCATTTGAGCCATCTGCTCGTAACGAGCGTCTTCAAATGCCGGAAGTTTATTTCCAGCAGGAAGCGTTGTTATTCGTTTAAACTTTGATTCAAAGCTCGGAAAGTAGGTTCCAATTTGGTCTTGAGTATTTTTTAGATTTTTGTCTGTTATTCCTATCATCCCAACTGATTCAGCCAACGTAGCTCTTCGTCCAAGGGTCTCGGACTGCAGTGCCATGATCTGTATAAGGTTCGGCAGATGGAACTCGAGTGACTCGTCATCAAAGCCTTTGGCTCTGAGCCAAAGGGTGAACATTTCAAGCTCAGCTTGATCTTGTTGGGCTTCAATATAGTCTTGAAAAGCCGCTACCAGAAGTTCATTTCCACTATTAAGCATAAAGTCCTCAAACCCTTTTGGGTCAGTGAACATCGTTTGGACCTTTCTCCTGACTTCGGCTATTTCTTCTTTGTTTAATCCTCTTAGGATAAGGTTGTTTTGGCTTTCTAGATGTTTTACTACCTGAGAGTGGCTTGTTATTTGTTGTGGTACAGCAAGGTTGGAGAGTGCTTGCTCATTTCGCCTTCCCGTTACTTCTTTTGTGACAGCCAAAAGATTCCGTCCATTTGGATTATTACTTACAGGAATGGGTGTCATTGGGAGTGCTCTATAGTCGGATAGACTCATTCCCCCCGGGAGAAAACGAGTCCCTACGAAAGAGTCGCCATCGGCAGCGGCGGCAGGGATGGAAACTCCGGTGCTAGCGGCCGCGTCTGTTGATTCGAACTCATAAAAACGTCTTTCTGGGGTACTCATGGGTCTAGTTGTGGTTGGGCCATCAGCAAGGCTTAAGACCGATTCAAGAATTCCAGTACCACTAGCTGTAATTTTACTATGGCTGGCTCCTCCTGAGCCTTCAATGCGGACTCCCGCAAGGGTACCAGTTGCATCACTGGCAAGTCCGGCAGTAAGATCAGATCCGGCAGTTCCGCCGGCACCTTCAATGCGTGCTCTCGCAAGAGTGCCAGTTGCATCACTTGCAGGTCCAGCAGGAAAGGCCAAAGGGCCACTTTTATCGTCTTTTTTAAGGCGAATTTCTGCTACTGCAGCGCGATCAAGACTATCAGCGGTAGCTCTAAGTGCTTTTGATGTATCAAAAAACTCAGCTCCCTCAAAACGGATCTTGGAAATATCAGCGTTTTCAATGGTGTTAGCGGTAGCTCTAAGTGATTTAGACGTTCCTCGTGCAGCCTCACCTTCGATACGAACACCGATGGTAGTGGCTTTATTAACGGCTTCGGAAGCGGCCGAGAGCGAGTCATAAGCCGCTCGCTCAGTGGCTTCATCTAAGCGAACACCGACAGTAGAAATTTTCTTAAATTTATCAGCAGCGGCTTCGAGAGCTTTGGCTGCCGTTCGTGCTGCTGCGTCTTCAAAACGAGAGCCTGTTATTGAGGCACCTTTAAACGCATCAGCGGCGGCAGCAAGGTCTTTAGAGATAACTCGCGGAGTCTCTGTTTCAAGCCGCCTGTCGACAGTTCTATGGGAAGGTCTATCGGCCGCATAGGCAGGAATGTCTGAGCGGTGGTAACCAGAGCCTTCTTCAACTCTAACTCCAACCGTTTTAGGAGCGCTAAGGGGTCCAACACTGGCACCAATGCCAGAAGGTGTTTCGTATCGCCCACCCTCAGTTCTAGCATCAACGGTTTCGGGTGCTCCAAGCGCGTCAACACCGGCACTAATATGAGCAGCTTCTTTATCTCTGCCTCCTTCTAAACGAACACCGGCAGTTGGATCAAATTTAGGCATATCAAGCGGAGCTCCCTCTAGTCTTATAGGGACAGAATCAGCACGATCTCTTGCGGCTTCAGCCGCTCTTTTTGCATCTTCTATAAGTTGTGCTCGTTCTGTTGAATCAGCCGTTCTTTTTGCAGCGTCAGTGGCTTTTGCGGCTTCAGCGGCTCTTCTTTGTGCAGCTATTTGTTCGGCTTCTTGTCTGAGTCTAAGTGCTTCAGCTTCTCTGAGTCTTGCTGTTTCTTGCCGTTGTCTTTCCGCTTCCGCTTGTCTCTCTCGTTCAGCCATTTCAAGGGCTTGACGCCGTCTTTCTTCCTCAGCTTGGC
>CALIGR010000118.1 GCA_938021445.1 uncultured Candidatus Altimarinota bacterium | reverse complement strand
GGAACGCCAAAAGAATCGCTTCTTGCGTGGAAAGGTCTTAAAAACTTTGATGCGACTTATGGCGAAATCCGTCAACTCTCAGACCGTTTTGCGGGCATTGAGCAGTGGTACTTCGAAACTAAAAAAGATTGGGATCTAGACCGAAGAGAGCCTCGTATGGTTTCCTTTATTCGATGGATACTACAAGGTGGTGGAAGTGTAAAACCAAATATTGACACCCAAACACTAAACACCGAAACTAAAAACGATAATGACGAAAAAACAGCAATTACAGAAAGCACTCCTGAACCTGAAAGTACAGCAGGAGAAACCACAGCACCCAAATCTGAATCAGACACAGATGAAACCGGAGAAGCCTCAGAAACCTGAGTCTCCCTGGCTCGGATTAGACTATGGCACCAAGTTTTGTGGTTTGGCTTTCTCTCCAGACGGACTCACAATGGTCCCATTAGAAGTTGTCCCAGTCGCTAAGATTGAATCAAAAATTGGCACTATTTTTAGTGAGAAAAAAATTAGAACACTTATTGTCGGGTTGCCGCTTTCATGGGACGATAAAGAAAATGAAATGTCAGTTAGAATACAAAAATTAACCAAAAAACTAGCCAAAAAATACCCGGTTATATACATTAATGAGTGGAATTCGTCACAAAGCGTGACGACCTTCCGTCAAAACAAAAGCAAAAATCAAAGACATGATGATTTCGCTGCCGTTAACATTCTCGAATTTCTCCGCGACCGCGCCTTCTCATAGTGTAGAAGACAGCGAAGCTAAACAAAGATTTCGTGCACAAGTCGAACTACTTGTAGAAAAAGCACAATCTGGAGACAAAAATAGTTTTGAAGCGCTCTATGAGCTTACCTTCAATAAGATATGGGGATATACTCGAAAACGAGTCCCTGAAACTGAGTGTGAAGACATTGTCGGAGATATTTTTCTAAAAGTCGTGCAAAACCTTTCTAAGTATGAACCAACAAAAGTTGGCTTTATGGCTTGGGTTTACCGTATCGCTCAAAACACGATTATAGACTTTTATCGAAAAAAGAAAGAGCTACTTGGTGAAGATTTAGTCAGTGAAGATCAATCTTTCTTTGCTGAGATTCCAGATAAAAATCTACTGCCTTCTGAAATTTTACAGCAAAATTTTGACAAGGAAGACATACAAAGAGCGCTTGAAGCGCTCAAACCCGACCATAAACAATTCATTGAACTTAAGTTTCTAGAAGAGTTTACCAACGAGGAAATTAGTCATATTCTTAAAAAAAGCAGGACAAACGTGCGAGTCCTGCAGCACCGAGCTCTTGGAGCCCTCCAGTTGGCCTTTGAGGACTTAACTCCTGATTATGCCTACCAAACAAGCTCTTAAGGACTAGAAAGGTTCAAATACCGGGAATCTAAACAATCGAAGGAGATGTTTTAAGCCTGGCCAATTCATAAGCCGATTCCAGCCAACCACTTCATCATTGTAAACTTTTTGCATCTGCACCAATTTAGCATCTATAAACTCTAAATCCTGATTTATTTTAGCAAACTTAGTGCCTGGCTTTATTCGATCTTCTTTCGATAACTGAGAGAAGTAATAAAATAAAATTTCGGAGACTTCTTCTTCTAGTTTCAGTCTTTCTAAAGGGTGCTTTTTAAAAGGGACTTCTCGACAACGATCTCTTATTTCTAAAAGTGTTGTTTGCATTTTAGCGTCTAGTAAACCGTCTTTCTTTGAAAGCGTGATTACCAGTGGAATCATCATCTGCCGTTTCTGTAAAAAGAAGAGTGTGAAAAGCCATAACTTTTGAATTTCTTTTTGTCTTCTTCTCAGCTTTCTTATCAGGTACCAAATGCCACCAACTAGGCATAAAATAAGCAATAACACCCACCAATAAGCACTGAGCCAGTTTAGAGCTGACTCAAAAAAATTTTCTATTCCTGACCAAAGAGAAGGAGCTTCGTCTAAAGGTGCCTCCGGCACTTCACCATTTCTCACCCGTGGTACATTTTCACCAAGCACCGGAACTAGCTCCTCGATTTCTACATCAGAAAAGCTTGGTTCAACTGAGCTATTTGGCTCTGTTACTTGGCGAACTCTGGGTCTTGAATTTTCTTCCATTAGTTCGAAAGACTTATCTCCTGTGACATAAAAAACTGACTCGAAGTTTGGTACCCAAGGTCTCCAAATACGCTCGAAAGCTCTGCCTCAAGTTTTTCTGGGTTTGCCAGGGTATCTGCGTTTTTTGAGAACTGAAAGCCAAAAAATCTAGAATTCTTCATGATCAGACTAATTCTAGACTAATGCAGGTACCAGTGCCAAATGTTTCGGCCTACTTACTCCCATATTTGTCCACAAATTGTTGTGCTTTACTTCTTCCTCCATCAAAAAGCTTTTTACTTCGTTTTTTTATACTTTTACGTGTATTTTTGCCTTTGTCTGGAGCAAATAAAAGAGAAGCGACTGAACCGACAGCTCCGCCAACAATTAAACCCGTTATGAGGCTTGTTTTTTTCTTTTTCTCAGTCATGAATTTTTTTGGTTTTGCTGATCAAACTCCATTCTGAGTTGAAATTCAAACTGATGTCTAAGCTCAGAAAGTACAGACTCAAAAGCCTGATCTATTTCAGTTTCATCCAAGGTTTTGGTTTTTGACTGAAATTCTAGATGGAAAGCTAAATTCTTTAAGCCTTCTCCAAGCTTTTGAGCATCTCTGTACTCATCAAATAAAACCATTGCTTTCAGTAATTTGTGACTTTTTTTAGCCGTTTTTATCAAATCTGAAACGAGTATTTTCTCTGCCAAAACAATCGAAACATCTCGATGAACACTTGGAAATGCCGAGGCGGGAGTGTAGAGTGTTTGTTGGTCCAGTCTTGAAGATAAAACCGGAGCCAGGTCGAACTCGGCAAACACGAGGCTTCCTTTCTTGAACGGTTTATGGACAGGGTGAAGGCTGCTAATCACTCCAATGGCTTCCCCATTTAAAAGTATCTCAGCAGACTTAACTGGATGTATATAAGGGGCTTGTGGTTCTGAGAAAGGCCGAAAATCTAGTTCTAATTTTAATAAACTAAAAAATTGTTCTAGCTTTTGTTTTAGGGCGTAAAATAGATCCGTTTCACTGGCTTTCGTACTCGCTGAAACCATCAAGGCTCTATCGACTTCTCTTGCTGGAAGCTTTTCATCTGGGAAGTACACTCGACCAATCTCGAAATACGCCACACTTTCATGTGTGCGAAGTTCTGACTCAACTCCAGTCAAGGCGTTGGAAACAAGAGTCTGCCTGAGGTGTGTATGGTCTGAAGACAACGGGTTTTCGATTGTGATGTGATCGGTTTTCCCGATGAATGCCTCATCTGCTTTGTTTACAAACCCGTAGTTGTAAGTCTCCAGAAAACCTAAATTAGCCAAAGTATCTCTTACTTCCCATTCGAGCCGTCTTAGTTTATTGGTCCGAGGCGGGTTTGTCGGCAACACTGGCAGTGAAGCCTCTATACGAAAAATTCCATGTATACGCACAATCTCTTCTATAAGATCTTCTTCAATTGATACATCTTTGGTCGCTCTAAAACTTGGAACTGTGACTTTTAACACATCTGATTTCCCACTCACTCCAAATCCAAGGTCGGTTAGGATTTTGACGACTCTTGGTTCTGGGATAGTTACCCCAGAGACGATCTTAAGCCGTTCTAGGCTAAAATCGATTACTTGGCTTTTTGGAATCTGAGGAAATTCGTCTCCACACGCCGAGCCCAGGACTGATTTTGGACAGATCTCCTGCGCTATTTCTACCGCCGCAAAGGCCGCTCGTTTGCACTGATGTGGGTCCAATGATTTTTCAAAACGCATAGAGCTATCACTTCGAAGCCCGAGCCGCTGTGAGGTCTTTCGAATACTTGTTGGGTCAAAGTTCGCCGCTTCAAAAATTACATTTTTTGTCTGCGCGGTAACAGACGACTCTAATCCCCCCATGACTCCCGCGACCGATAAGACCTTGACCTCATCGGCAATCACTATGTCTTCTTCACTTAGCTCAAGCTCTTGATTATCAAGCGTAACAATCTTCTCTCCCACCTTAGCCTGTCTAACGACAATCGTTCCTTCTATTTTATCCGCGTCAAAGACATGCATTGGCTGCCCATATTCCAGCATGATCCAATTGGTAATATCTACAAAATTGGAAATGGAGTTGATATCTAGATCCGACAATCGGGTCTGAACTTCTGGCGCTGAAGCGCCAACCGTTACTCCATCTAATCGAATCCCACAAAACCGACGGCATCTGTCTGACTCAATCTTAACTGGCAACGGACTCAGCGAGTCTGGAACCGACACCAGCGGTTCGGGAAGAATTAACTTCGACTCAAAAATAGTCGCTAGCTCTCTCGCAAAACCACGGTGTCCCATCAAGTCTGGGCGATGAGTGAGGCTTTTATTATCAATATCAAAAAGTGTATCGCCTTCCGGAGTCTCAATCGTTTCTTCTAGCTCAGCGGTATGAATCGTTAGCTTTTCTCCAATTGCTTCAGGCTCTAGGCCTTTAAGAGGGACGAACTCTGACAGCCATTTCCAGGATAATTTCATATTTTATATCTTTATTAAATTATCCCCAATAAGAAACCGGGGTTCCCAGTTTTGATTCTAAACTTTCTGGCATAATCCAAATACCTCCTTTTTCTGTTTCTACCTCAGTTAGACCAATCTCTTGTCTCGCACAAATCATCCCCCGAGAGACCTCACCTCTGATTTCTCTTTCCCCAATCACAAATCCACCGCCAAGATCTGAGCCGATTGTCGCTACTGGGACTATTTGCCCTTCAGCAATGTTAGCGCCTCCGCAGAGTATTTGCTCCGTTTGGCCATTACCTAAATCACACTCGGTGACTTTTACTTTTGTCATTTTTTCGCTCTTATGGGGCCTAATTGAGATAATTTTTCCAACGACCAC
>CALIGR010000117.1 GCA_938021445.1 uncultured Candidatus Altimarinota bacterium | reverse complement strand
TTTCTGGTCGAGTTTCTTCTCAGTTTTTATCTGGCTTACTGCTTATTGGAGCCAAGCTCCCTACTGGGTTAAAAATCAAAATCACTGATTCGATTCCCAGTCTTCCCTACGTCCAGATGACCATCGAGATGCTCAAGCTCTGGGGCATTAAAACTGAAATAAATGAAAACTGGACCAAGTTTGATATATTTCCTGGCCTCACCGCCCCTGAAGAATACCAGATCCCTGCTGATATGAGTGCCGCGAGTTATCCAGTCGCCTGGTCTCTGCTAAAAAAAGAACCAGTGGAAATAACTAACTTTGGGAAGACCACCCTTCAGGGCGATGAACAATTTCTCAATATTGCTGAAAGATGTGGCGCCCAAGTTGAGCGTATTGGTGATACTTGCAAAATAACCCCAGGAAAAAATCTTCAGTCTCTTGGTGATGTCAATTGGGAATCCATGCCAGACGTCAGCATGACCGGGATGGTTTTAGCGAGTTTCGCGCCTGAAGGAACTGCCTCAACGTTCACCGGACTTGAAAGCCTGAGAGTCAAAGAATGTGACCGCATAGGAGCCATGCAACAACTGGAAAAATTAGGTGTAAAATTTGAAGTTTCAGGTGATGACATCGTTATTCATGGGGCTGGTGATACTTTGAAAGCGCCTGAGTCAAAAATTGAAATAAATAGTTTTGATGATCATCGTATCGCTTTCTGTTTTGGAATTTTAAAGACCGCTCTTAATCTTGGAAGTGATCCGCATCAAGAATCTAATATCCAGATCACTGAACCTGAATGCGTGAGCAAAACCTGGCCCGAGTTTTGGCTCGAGCTTTCCGACTGGCAGGACCAGCTTCGCCCCGTCGCCGGGATGGTTGTAAAAAAAGGAGATGAATTTCTCATCGTCAAGAAACCACGCACTTCTCACGCCTGGCAGTTTCCACAAGGTGGTGCTGACGAAGGTGAGACCCTAAAACAGACCGCTCTGCGAGAACTGGCTGAAGAGTGTGGTGAAGCCCTTAATGTAAAGATCAAGGGCGAACGCCCTATTGGAGAATACAAATACCTTTTTCCCGCGCACTTTGAGCGTTGGGTAGAGAATCTGGTTGGCGCGAAAGTTGAGTTTTTATGCGCTGACTATATTTCTGGTGAAGTGGTCGTTGATGGGGACGAGCTCATTGATCACGCGTGGGTGACAGAAGATCAGTTAGGTGATTATTTTGAGGGGAAGTATTTTAAGGCAATTAAGAACCTTTCAATCCATCCAGTACACTTCTAAATTCATCGCCTGTAATTGTCTTATTCGCTACCAATAGATTAGTAACAGCCGTTAAGGCCGCTCTATTTTCTAGCAAAAACGCATAAACTTCTTCACCACAATTACGAAGAATTTCATCAATAAAGCCACTAATTTCGGGTGACATCGATACCTTGCTATCGGTGAACCTGAAACCAATTTTAGGCATATTCACTACCGCTGTGGTCGATGACGGAGAAGCAAAGCCAATCTGCCGTTCCTTTGGTTCTCTGGGCCGCCAGCCAAACTCCATTACCATCTGAGTTGCAATTATGGTAGCTCTCTTCAGATCACTTGAAGCGCCGGCACTATCATTCCCCAAAGCAATAACCTCAGCTATTCGGCCAGCTAACAGAACTCTGATGTGCCCCTCGAAATCTGCCCTCAGATGATTTTTAGTCTCCCCCACTGGCGGAGTCACTGTTAAACCCAGGGATTCGCCCCTTGGCACAACTGTGACGCGGTGAACCGTACTGCCCTCATTTCTGTGGGCCGCTAAGGCATGCCCAGCTTCATGGAAAGCGATTCGTTTCTCTTCTTTTGGATCTAAATCGATATCCGACGCATATCCCATAACTTTAATATCAATAGCTCGATCAAAATGATCTGCTGTTATTAACGCCGTTTCTTCTTTGTATGCAATCATAACTGCCTCATCCACAACACTTGCAATGTCTGCTCCAGACATACCTTGTAGACGAGACGCTATAACTTCAAAATCAATATCTTCACTTAGTTCGTGTTTTTTAGAGGCTTTTTCTAAGATTTCAGCTCGGGCTTTTACATCTGGGTCTGGAATGTGAAGATCTCTGTCAAAACGACCTGGCCTTATAACTGCCGAGTCCAAATTGTCTTTATGATTCGTTGCTCCAAAAATGACAATGTTTTCTGAAGCTTTAATCCTATCAATACAAACTAAAAGTTGATTTACCTGATCATTCCGCCACTGTTGGTCAACATTGCCTGTTCTTTGCCGCGCAGCTGAATCAAATTCATCAATAAAAAGGACACATCCGCCTTGTTCTCTTGCTGTTTGACGGGCTTGTTCAACTAAATCCTCTACCATTTTTTCGGATTCTCCACTGTACTTTTGATTGAATTGAGCACCTGAAACTTGAATCAGAGGTAAACCAGTCTCTCCAGCAAAAGCTCTCGCTAGAAGTGTTTTTCCAACTCCAGGATTCCCAGAGAGTAAAACCCCTTTCGGTATTTTTTTCCCATCAGCAACCAGTTCGTCTCTTTTTTTCATTAAATCCACAAGATCTTTTAGCTCGGCTTTGATCGAGTTAATCCCTCCAACATCTTCTAGTTTTACCTCTGGATATTCTACTTCAAATCTACGGCCTTTAGGCTTTGTCCTCTCTACTAAGTTAAAAAGAGCCTCCGCTTTTTTTGGCGCAATTAATGAAAGTAAGATTGATCCCAAAAAAATTGTCAAAATCCCCCCTACGCTAAGCCGGACTAAGAAGCCCAAGAAATCATTAACAGTTTCAAATTTGGACTTTGAGCTCGAGCTCAAAACGGAAACATCCTGAGCAAGAAGGTAATGTTTAAGTTCTTCGCCAAAATCTAAAGTCGCTGTAATCGCAAGCGTTTCACCGGAATTAAGCGTTATCTCAAGATTAGCAGAGTTTCCAGAATGAGTTAGTTCGAGGCTTTCAATCTCACCACACTTAATAGCCTCGTAAAAAAGACCTTCATCAACCACCGCACCGTCTACTGTGAGCGCTGTATCACATTGTATCGACGCTAAAATAGCCTCGACTCGAGGAGTCTGGCTCTCCGCTCTCTGCTCAGTTTGCTCAAAAGATGCAGGTTGCATCTCGCTCTTTTTTTCATCCTTCGCAAGAGCATCTAAAGGAAGTAAAGCTAAAGCTGTAGCATATGGAGCCAATCTGTCCAAACCCATTAATTAACTTATTAAAATAATAACATTTAATCAATAATCATTCATAAACACAAATCAAGTATTATGCAAAATTCTTCTACTCAAAAACCAAGATTTAGCCGATAGCTATAGAGTTTGGTTTCGTTTTATTTGGGATCACTGCTAGGAGTCTTGAATCTTGACACAGTACTTCTCAAGAAGCTCTGCAATTTGAGATTTACTTTTTTTCCCTTGAGCAATTTCGACCGTGTAGTTTTCAAGATCTTTATCTGGCATTTCACACGCCCAACCATTTAAATCTAAAAAAGTAAGACAAAGATATAAACCCGTTCGCTTGTTTCCATCCAAAAAAGGATGATTTTGCACTATATGAAATAGATATGCTGAAGCCATACCAAAAGGAAAATCGTGTAAATACTGATCACCAAATCCCTGTTTTGGCATTTCTAATGCCGCATCAAGTAAGTTATGATCTCTTACACCGATGCTGCCTCCAAACAGTTCAATCTGGAGCTTGTTAATGACTACCGCCTGCTCTACTGAAATAAAAATCATCGATCAGCCAGTGCTTTAAACACATTGAAATGTTTTTCTAATACTCGCTTACTTGAGGCCTCAAAATCTCCTTCCTGTGGATCAACAGGCGTAATCGTAATGTTCACACCATTTGTGGTTACCTCTAGTGG
>CALIGR010000116.1 GCA_938021445.1 uncultured Candidatus Altimarinota bacterium | reverse complement strand
GTACGGAGAATCTCATCCAACAGCTTCTAGCCAAAACGATATCCGTTTGAGAACCGGAGGAACTGATCGTTTTAAGATCGAAGGAGATACTGGATACGTTGGGATTGGGACGACCGCACCAGGGGCCAGACTCGATGTAGCTGGAAGCATAAACGCAACTGGGAATATAGTTACTGGAGGATCGGTAACCGTTGGAAATAATGTAAGCAGTTCACTTAAATCGCGTCATATCTATGGAAAAAGTAACACTTCAAATGCGACTGACACACTTTATCTTAACTATAATACTGGGCAGACTGTAAACATTGGGACCGGGCCAACAAAATCAGATCTAATCGTAGGCGGAACGGCTTCGGCAGCAACTCCAACGGCAGCAACGCATTTGACGACAAAATCTTATGTTGATGCAGCTATTGCTTCGGGGGGCGGGGATAATCTAGGTGATCACACGGCAACTGAAAATATAAAGCTAAGTGGAAACTGGTTGAGCAATGATGGAGGCAATGAAGGTATTTGGGTTACTTCTACTGGAAATGTTGGAGTCGGAACAAGTACTCCAGCACAGAAATTACAGGTAGATGGAAATCTCACCGTCAACAGCATCTATTCACCTTCTAATGAGAGCGTGCGTTATTTGTCAGCTGGAACCAGTTCAGCTAATGGACCGACTATACTTATGTATGGAAACGCTCACTCTTCAACTAGCTCTAGAAACGATATTCGATTTAGAGCCGATGCCGTGGATTTAGTAAAAATTGAAGGAACGAATGGGAACGTCGGAATTGGTACAGTGTCGCCGAGTCAAAAGTTACACGTTAGTGGCGGCGCAAGGATTGACGGGATTGCTTACTTCAATCAAGGAGGGAGTCAAACGACCCCACAAATCACGTTTAATGGTGACACTAATACGGGGATCTACTCTAATGCCGCTGATACGATTCGAATCACGAGTGGAGGAAACCTCGCTTTTGCGGCAGATAGTTCAGGAAATGTTGGAATCGGGACAGCTGGCCCAACTGCAAAGCTTTCAGTTGCCGGAAACATAACGGCCTCAAATCCAACCGCCGCTAGTCATGTGGCGACCAAATCTTATGTAGATTCAGCGGTTACAAGTGGGGGAGACAACTTAGGAGATCACACGGCAACCACCACGCTTAATATAGATAACAATTTAGTAGATAATGTCGGTTCAATTAATTTTAACCAAAGTGCTGGACATAGCATTAGTACAAACGCGAATGGATTTGTTTTTAACGGAGGAGAGGGTGATGCTGATTTTCTAATCTATGATGATAGAACTTATACCGATGTGATCTATGCGGGATATACAGGAAACGCTCGGATTACGACTTATGATACAAATGAAGACTTAAGACTGGATGCAAATGGGACTGGTTCAGTTTATATCGCCGATAGCGTTGGAGTTGGAACCTCGAGTCCGACTGCAAATCTAGAAGTAGTGGGGACTATAAAATCGAGTGGTAATATTACGAGTAATTATATTTTCACAAATAACAATACTACTAATAAAATTATTAGTGGCGGATCTGGTTCCGGTGCAGGGGCTAATATTTTAATGTACGGAGGCGCACACCCAACGACCGCAGCTCAATCAGATATGCACTTGCGAACGGATGGGACTTCACGGCTTATCGTAGATGGCGCGAGTGGGAAAATCGGGATTGGTGTCAACCCAACCATTGGACTTGATGTAGATCGAAATTTAAAAATAAATTCACCAAGCGCGGCTTACGATGTTTGGTTACAAGGAGGAACCGCTACCAGTGGAGATGCAAGAAACTTAGCGCTTTTAGGAAAAGACGAAGATAGTGGTGATGAATTAATCATAAACTATGCAGGTGAATATGCAGGAGGTGTTGGGATCGGAAATACCACCGTAGCGGCAGGTTTAGCCCTTGATGTAGACGGTAAAGTTGGAGCCAACGAGTATTGTGACTCAGCCGGAGCCAATTGTATAGCCGCTGCCGCACTTGGTGGAACCGGCGATAATCTTGGAAACCATACCGCAACTACAAATCTGAATATAGCCGGGCACCGAATAGAAGGAACCGGAAATATTTTGGCTCGAAGTAATACGCCGAGTGAAGATATTTGGGAGGTATATAGAAACCCAGCAAGTGATTTTTTTGGATTTTACAACCGTACTGATTCGGCATTTAGAATGATTATGAAAGACGACACTGGAAATGTTGGGATTGGGACCACGACTCCTTCTGAAAGATTAGAAGTCAATGGAAACATCAAATCAATGGGGCGTAATTATTATATGGGAGATGTTCAACATCTTTTTGGCGATGCTGCATCAGCTCTTTACTACACCGCAAATCACAGCACGGTCACACAGCAATTTTTTAGAGACAAAGAGAATACCGTTTATGGCCGAATTTATGGAAGTGGCGATGGCGCTCGATTTGGTTTGATGGATGGAGATGGTGAGTGGGGGATCAAGATGGAAAAAGATAATTTCACTCAATTCCAAATCAACGGTAGTGAGAAAATGAGAATAATGGCCAGTGGTAATGTTGGGATTGGGACCACGGCGCCTGCACATAGGCTAGATGTTAATGGGACCGCACAGGCTAACTACTTAATTGTGAATGCTCAAAATGGAGCGAGTGAAGGAGGTGAAATTCAACTTGATGGAGCTGGCTCATACGCTGACACTTATTTGGATAATTTTCAAGGAAACACGAGGGCTCATGGGATCGTCAGTGGTAAATACTTTGAAGTAGTTGGTGGTGGTGGTCTTACGGGGAATCGTATAGGGGTAAGCACAAAACCAACTGGCAACTTATCGACAGGGGCGGCCATTGCGATTGGAGATAGCGACACTGGATTTAAGCAAGTTGGCGATGGGACTCTTGCTATTTATACAAACAACTCAGAGCGAGTCAGAATTAACAATATTGGAAATGTCGGAATAAATAAAACTAATCCTAGTTTTCCTCTAGATGTAGCCGGAATTGCTCGAGCTCAAAGGATTTTGCTAAATGCTGATTTAGCCGCAAATGAAGGAGCGCATGTTCAGATTGACAGGCAAAATGCAGCAAGACAAGGAGTTGTTTCTTTTGTAGATAGTTCCGGTGCCTCGGGGGAACAGCTAGGGATCATCGGAATGGTTGAAAATAGTGGAGATATGAGGCTCATCGCTCAAAACAATGCTCGACTTATGCTCAGCTCTAGTAATGATAAAGATATTCTAATTTTACCAGATGGAACCGGAAAAGTCGGAGTTGGCATTGTTGTCCCAAGTGAAAAACTAGATGTAGCCGGCAACGTTAAAGCAACCGCTTTCATCTATAGTTCGGATGAGAACCTTAAAAAAGACATTGAAACAACCGAAGGTCTTGAAACCATTAGCCAGTTGAGGGGGGTTAACTTTACCTGGAAAGATAGTGACAAAAAAGATGTAGGTCTTATTGCTCAAGAAGTTGAAAAAGTGATTCCAGCACTCGTCCATACAAACGAACAAAATGGAGAAAAATCAGTAGACTATGGGAGTCTAGTCGCCCCACTGATCGAAGCAGTGAAAGAACAGCAAGCACAAATTGAGAGCCTACAGGCTGAAATTGAAAAATTGAAAGTTGAAAGCCAGAATTAAAAAATACTTACTCAAACACATTTCCCACAGAAATTAACCTGATTTCTGTGGTTTTTTTTATCTAAACTTGGCTTCTTTAAGATCTTATTGGTAAGATTAGATTAGCTTTCTAATTAATACGAATCATAAAATCCTCCAAAAAGCAGAGTCATAATTTCTCCTTGGTCTTACTGTGCATGGTCATTGTAGCCGCTATCGCTACGCCCTTTATCGCCAAGAGTCTAAACACAAATAATACCGGGTTCAAAACCACCACTAGCTATCGAGAGATTGATGTGCATGGAACTTGCAAAGCCGTTAAAAGTAACGGAGGGACTCAGTATTTTGTGCCGACAAAAGGAAGTAGTGAGTGGACTGCTTTTCGCAACAATAAACCTTCAGACGTAACGCTCGGTCTTTGCTGTGAGTCACTTGTGATTAGTGGAAGTAGTGCTTCTACTGATAACTTTCGAAGAACAAACTCAAGCCCAAGACCAACCCCATCAGCATTTACTTATGGGGGAGCTGGTGCGTATGCTCATTTTTACTACCCAGACGTGGCCACAGCAAACAAACTGTGCGCTGAGTATAACTCAGCCTACACAACTGGTGGTTGGGCCAGCACCTATACACCAACGGCGACAGGCTGGGCTCCATATTCAGATATTACGGTAAGAAGGTGGGATGGATCCTCTAATGTGAGTGAGTGTGTCGGAGGGCAAAATTGTTATGATGATGGAATTCCGAGTATTCGAACGCTTCACTGTTGTGGAGCGATCCCGGCAACACATAACCCAGCACCACCAGTAGCCCATACACCAGTTGGGGGGGGAGGGGGAGGCTCCTCGTGTGATGCGGGGTGTACTTACTCTTGCACTCGTGGAGATTGTTGGTGTAGCTGCCCTACTGATGGATCTTGTTTTGTCGCAGGTACAAAAGTTAAAATGGCTGATAACTCCCTTAAAAACATAGAAGATGTTAAAATAGGTGATAAAGTAATTGGTAAAGATGATCAGATCAACACGGTTTTACATTTAGACCGACCAAAACTAAGTGGAAGAAAGCTCTATGCTATAAACGGGTCTGAAGCTTTTGTAACTGAAGATCATCCATTTTTGACGACGGAAGGCTGGAAGTCCCGAGATCCGGAGAGCTCTTTTACATATTATGAAGAGATAGAAGTAACTTTACTTGAAGTAGGGGATCACATCGTTCGTGAAGACGGAACGCTCGAACTCATTGAATCACTTCGATTTGAAAAGGCTGATCCTAATAAAACAGTTTATGCGTTTGATGTAGATGGTAATGATAGCTTTATTGCCGACGGTTACGTCGTCCACAACTCAGGAGCACATCAAGAGTAAAAATATAAAAATTTATTTTGTGTTTCTCCAATCTAGGCGACCTTGGACAATAAAGCCTCTTTTTTCCAAATAGCCTTGTAAAATACTGGCCGAGTAGCAAGTAAGCCCTGAGTCACAAACGCTGTAATAGGTTTTTGTTTTATCCAGTTTTTCTGCAAATTTTTCAATTTCAGGCGTCGTTGTCATTTCCCAATAGAGATTTAAGTTACCAGTACGGCCCTTTGTTTCAAAGACTGCGTTTGATCTCGTATCAATACCCTGCCATTCCGGAAGTAATTCAGCTGAACTTAAATCTTGAATATCCCACACCTGTTCGGAAAAAAAGACTTCCCCCTCAAAAATATCATCTTTATCTTGTTCGACGGCCTCGACTAAACCGTTTTTTAGAAAATAAACATTTGTGTAACCAAGCTTACGCAAAAACTCGGTCACGAGTGCTCCCGAAGTACTCACGTAGCAAACAACGATAATATTTTTCGCTTCATCTAGATTTATCGTCTGCCAGTCGCCAAACACAAAATCAGCCAAACGCGAATGAACACTTCCCGGATAGTGTCCATAATCAAAAGCAACTTTTTCTCTCAGATCAATAATTAAGGTTCCTTCTTCATTAAAAAATTCATTCCGAAACGTATCCCAGTCAATTTCACCGTCTCGGCTCAGCAAGATATGTGAGTCTTTTTTTTCGCTTCCAGCCAGGCTAATATCCAAGTGTCTTTGCTTAAGGTCAGCTAGAATTTGGGGGTCTATCTTTTTCTCGGCTGTCTCTATGACGTTTTTTATTTCTGATGTGACTTGAGTCTTCCAGACTTGCTCTTGTTTTACAGACCAAAAATAACTAAAAATAAGACTAAAAATTAACACTATTACTAAAATAAGACCGCTCAGTTTTACTTGTTTTTTGTTTTGATAATAAAAATTTATAACCCAGGCTTTAGTTTGATAAAAAGCGACTATCACAAAAGCCGTGATGATGCCAAAAAGTTGTAAAAATTGTTGAAATATATTGATAAAGAAATCCGGCGGGGGAATCGCCAAGGCCGTCTCGATAGACAACAAGGAGGTGAGAAAAAAGCAAAACCAAAATCGATGCATTCTGGGATATTCTAAATAGAATTGATTTAGATGAACAATCAAATTCCCGCAAAGTTTAAAAACTTAGAACGCTTAAGATCTCTTGGTCTTAAAACTCCAGCAACGCTTTTTCTAAACTACGACTCTTTTGCCTCTGAGAAATATAAAGCCAGTTTAAGAATTTTTTTAGAACAGCACCCAGAAGAACTTTTCATTATCCGGAGTGCCGTTGAGGCAGAAGACGGTGAAACTAATTCTTTTGCGGGGCACTTTCACAGTTCGGAGGCTGTTGGTAAAAAAGAGGTAAAGATTGAAGTCGAAAAAGTATTCCAAAAAAATCTTGATCTAGCCCAAGCGTTTAGCGTTTCACCACCACAAGTAAATCTAATGGTCCAGCCATTTATAGAATCACAAATAGGCGGCGTTATATTTACTCAATGGAAGTACTTCCATCATCACTACTTAGTTAATCTAAGTACGACGCCTCAAAAGGCCGTTTCAGGCATTGATACAACAAATTTCATCTGGAGTCGCAATCCAGATTTTCTAGATTTGGAAGTATTAGAGCCTGGACACGTAGACCTAAAAAACCAGATTAACAAAGCGCTCCTGATCATTGATGAAAATTTTGTTGGAAATCAAGACATAGAGTTTGCTTACACCCCCAGAAATGAACTGTGTATTCTCCAAATTCGACCAGTTACAGTTTTACCCCAATACTTAAGCACAAAGAAACTAAGCTCCAAAAAGAACCTCATGAGAAGCGCTTATACTGAAAATTTGGCTTTTCTTTCCCCTCTAAGCTTTAGTCTTATTGAAAAGTGCTACACCGACAATCTTGAGACATTTAGAGCCTTAGGCTTTAAGTCTGAGCGTTTTGATTTTTTAGAGCATCTCACAAATGGCGAAGTTTTTTCTGAGCCTCAAAAACAAGCTAATTTTTTCAAACTCATTTCACTCTTTACGCCTTTCAAACAAACGATGAAAGAGCCTCATTTTAAACAAGAAGTCGTGACTTTTTTAGAAACCTATAAATCAGATGAAAGTTTTAATTTTAGACACTTATCTCAAATTTTTAGTTTCTGGATGATTAGCAATTTTTATGCTCATCTGAAGAAACAGCTAAATACAAATTCTGTTTATTTTGGAAATTATGAACTCAGCAAGCAAGAGCCAATCTCTTCACTCATTAAGAGCCCAAAGAACTGGGGAGATTATAGTTTCAACTTAAAATGTTTGTTTTTCCGGCACCTAAATCATCTTAAGCAAAACATAAAACCAGAAGATTTATGGTATCCAGACTGGAATGACTTTGAAGTTCAGCACCCCCAAAACTATCAGGAGATGTATGTGAAAAATCTAAATGGTTCTATTTATAGTTTTCAAGATGAGCCTGAAGAAGAACTCACTGTTGTTTCTGGTAAAAAATCAATAACCGGGATCACTATCAAAAACCCAACAGAGTTTAAAAAGAATGAGCTCTATAACAAAATACTAGTCGCCCCTCATTTCGATAATCACTGGATTTTATATTTAGAACATTTAGGTGGTGTGGTGTTAGAGCAGGGAAGTCTGCTTTCTCATTCGAGTATTGTCGCTCGCGAGAAAAAAACGCCTTTTTTTATAAACGTCAAAAAGGCTTCCCAAAAATATAAACCAGGGGGTTTTATAACGCTAAATCCCAAAAAAGGGACAATCAAACTGGATTGATATTCTAAAAATTCTCAGTACAAATTTTAGGCATGATAGAGTCAATTTTTGACGTTGTTTTTGGGCATCATCATCTTGATACTTTTCAAGTTTTGTTAATTTTGATGGTGACGGTCTGGGGAGCCGGGCGAATAACAAAATGGATTGGCTTACCACCCGTACTTGGAGAAATTTTGGCTGGTGTCCTAATAGGGCCATCTGTCTTGGGCGTTTTAGAAAACTCAGAGGTCATAACCGTCTTGGCGGAGTTAGGCGTGTTCTTCCTGATGTTTCACTCAGGACTTGATACACACCTCAATGGCTTTTTAAAAAGAGCTAAATCTGGATCCGCTATGGCCTTGGGAGGGATTGGATTTATATTTCTACTAACGGCTATCTGGCTTGGTTGGTTTTCCCCAACAAATTATTCATTTTTGACTATTACTTTTGTTGGCTGTGTATTTGCGCTTAACTCACTGCCCGTTATCTCTTCGGTCTTAAAAAGTTATAAAATTCGTCAGCACAAAATTGGACTTATGACCATTGCCTCATCTGTTTTTGATGAAATTTTTATATTCATTGCAATATCGATTGTTATTGTAGCGGCTCAAAGTGGAAGCTTAGATCTTATAACCTTTAGTTGGATCTTATTTAAAGTCGGAGCATTCTTTGGTGTTTCTTTTATTTTAGGTCGATTACTTCTCCCAATAGTGTCTCCACGAATACTTAATAAATCTGGATCGAAAGGCTTCACTTTTGCTCTTATAGTCGCTCTTTTTTATGGAGTTTTAGCCGAAAGGATTGGACTTCACTCGGTTGTTGGCGCGTATGTGGCTGGAGTTTTTGTTCGGGCTGAGATACAAAATAATGAAGTTCTTAAAAAGATCGAAGACCGGTTTTATGGGCTTTCTCACTCGTTCTTAGGACCTATTTTCTTTGCTTCCGTTGGCATGATGATCCCTCTCTCGCTCTTACTCGAATCATGGATCCCGGTACTGATTGGAACCGTTTTGGTTTTTGTTGGGCAGGTTTTTGGCTCGGGGGTTGTAATGAAGCAGTTTGGTTTCACTTGGCGCGAGTCGATTATCTCTAGCAGCGTTTTAGTTGGAAGAGGCAGCACAGAAATCGTACTAGCGGGTATTGGCTTTAGCACAATTGTTGCGACTACTGGCGAACCGCTCATAGATCAAAACTTATTTGGGATTCTTATTGGAGTCTCTTTTTTCACAACGCTTATCATGCCGATTCTGGTTAAATATCTTATAAAATTTAACCATATTCCAAAAAAAGCTTAAATCTAAGAATAAAAACGCTGGGATTAAATCAAAATTTAGCGTATAATAGGGAGAAATAAAAATAAAAACATGAACGGTTTAACTTCCAAAAAGGCAGAAGCGCTTCTTAAGGAACACGGAAAAAACTTACTCGAGGCGAAAGCTAGTAATCCGTGGTATAAGATTCTCTTTTCACAGTTTA
>CALIGR010000115.1 GCA_938021445.1 uncultured Candidatus Altimarinota bacterium | reverse complement strand
CTTCTTAGTCCTTCTTGAAGGTTCTATTTCTCTTACCATGGAAGAGAAGCAGCGAGTGATTGATGCGATCCCTCGTCTTTCTATTGAGCAGATCAATGAGCTCATCTCTATCTTTGAAGAAGAGAAGCAAAAGTTTTCTGAACTTGAATCTGAGTTTTCTGACGATGTACAAAAACTCAAACAAGAACGAGAACGTGAGATCGAGCTCACTCAGATGAAAAAAGAAGAAACTGGTGCAGAGGAAGAAGACAATGCGGCTGCAGAGGAACTCAAGAAGAAGCTTATGGGCGGTTAGTCGGAAACTTTTCTTCTTAGTCTTTAGTTACTAAACTCTTTATCACGCCTTTCTTCCACTCACTAAACTCTCCCTCGATTATCTTTTCTCGGGACAGTTTCATCAAGTCTTGATAAAACTGGATATTGTGGATCGTCAGATAGCGTTTCCCCAAATCTTCCCCCACTCGCATGAGATGATGAAGGTAGCCTTTTGTTAGGCCTTTTCCGCAAGCGGTGCAGTTACAGTTTTTGTCTAAGACCGTTTTATCGTCGCGAAACTCGGCATTGGTGATCTTAATAATACCGTCCCAAGTATAAGCAGAACCATGACGGGCATTTCGAGCTGGATAAACACAATCAAACATGTCTATCCCTCGCTCGATCGCTTCGAGTAAGTCTTGTGGTGAACCGACTCCCATCAAATATCGAGGTTTTTCTTTAGGGAGCTTGTGAGCAATCCCATCCAGTACTTCATACATCACTTCTGGTGGCTCGCCAACCGCAAGCCCTCCAAGAGCAAACCCATCAAAGGGAAGCGCGGTGATTTCGGCGAGGGATTGCTCTCTCAATGACTGAAAACACCCTCCTTGGACGATCCCAAAAAGTTGTGGTCTCTCTATTGGACTTAATGACGCTGGATAATTTTTTTGGTGATGATCGAGGCTTCGCTTCGCCCAATCATGCGTTCGATCAACGGCTTTTCTGACTTTAAAATAGAGCCTCTTTTCTTGTTTTTTGGCCCAGAGTACTGGATCTTCTTTTTTGAGTTCTAGATTCGTAGGAGCGAGTCTACTCGGTGGACACTCGTCAAACGCCATGATGATATCAGCGCCAAGGTCATGTTGGATTTGGATTGATTTTTCGGCGTCCAGATAAAATCGTGCTCCATCAATATGAGAATTAAACCAGACGCCTTCGTCTGTGATTTTTTTTGATTTGATCGAAAACACCTGAAATCCTCCCGAATCGGTCAAAATTGGCTTATCCCAGCCCATCCATTGGTGTAGACCGCCAAATTCTTTCACCCGCTTTTCTCCTGGACGGAGCAAAAGATGGTAGGTGTTGGCTAAACAGACCTGAGCACCAGTGCCTTCTAGATCCGGGAAATCTACCGCGGCCTTCATGGCCCCTCGGGTCGCCACCGGCATAAAGACCGGCGTTTGGATTTCGCCTCGGCGAGTTTTTAGGACTCCCGCTCGGGCTTTCCCTTCAGTCGCTTTGAGTTCGTAATTTTTGGACATATTTAAACCACAACGGTTCTATAGATTTATTGACCAATTTTCAATAAAATCATCTCCGAAATGAGATCTAATACATCCGCACTTGTCTGTTCTGGTGGTGGGGCCCTTGGGATTGCTCATGTCGGGGTCCTTGAGGTCCTTGAAGAAAGTGCCTACCAGTTTGATTTCCTCGCTGGAGTTTCGGCCGGTGCTATCGTCACCGCCGGTATCGCGTGCGGACTTAAGTCTAACCAGATCTGGGATATCATAAAATCTGTAAATATCTATGCACTCGCTCTCGATACCCCCAAGACCAACTATGGGATGATCCAGGGGCAAAAAGTCTATGAAATTTTAGAAACGTCTTTTGGTGACACACATTTTGAAGACCTTGATATGCCGCTGCACATAGGCTGTACTGATTTTGAAACGGGAGAGCGAGTCATGATAAATACTGGAAAAATCACTGATGCCGTTCGGGGATCCTTGTCTATTCCTGTTTTGTTTGAGCCCTATTTTCATCCCACCCTTGAGACTTATCTCGCTGACGGTGGCCTGACTCAAAACTTCCCCCTCGATATCGCACTGGAAAAATACGAGGGTGATCAAATTATTGGAGTTGATGTGACGGGCGTCGTACCACCACTCCCCGACTATACCGAAAAAGTTCTTATCGGTCGGACTAATAGGTTTAAAAAAATGGCCGAACGAACTTTTCAGATCATGTTTAAAGCCCAAAGGGCTTCATTTGAAGATGATCCAAGAGTCCAGATTATAGAACCCGAGCTTGATGACTACTCGGCGATGAGCCTTGGAAGTAGTAATTTTGAAGAAATATACAAAATTGGAAAAACCGCTGGGAATGAATTTTTAAAAAATAAAAACGCTCACTAATGTCACCATTTGATCTATCTCCTATTCTTAAATTTCTCACAAAACTCGAGAAAAATAATAATAAACCGTGGTTTGATGAAAACAGAGCTGAATATCAGCAATGTAGAGAAACCTGGATTCAGGTAAGTCAGTACTTATTGGAATATACGAGTGAAATAGAACCAGATTTTCTGGCACAAGATCCAAGAAAGTGCATTTTTCGGATCAATCGAGACATAAGGTTTAGTCACAATAAAAAGCCCTACAAAAACAATTTTGGGATTTATCTAGTTCCTGGCGGTAAAAAATCACCCAACTCGGGCTACTATTTACATCTAGAACCAGGTAATAGTTTTATCGCTGGAGGGATACACAGCCCAGATAGTGAGCGATTAAATCTAATCCGCGAAAAAATTAGTAAACACGGTGATACATTCTTAAAAATTTTAAATAATAAGAAATTTAAGCAGTGCTTTGGAGCGCTCAATCAAGAGCAAAGACTAAAAAGACCCCCGAGAGGCTTTGATAAAGAACATCCCTATATTGAGCTGCTGAAACAAAAAAACTTCATTATCTGGGAAAAAGTCAGTGATAAAGAAGTTTTAGACAAAAAATTTATGGATCGAGTGGTCGATCGGTTTATGGTTATGGATGATTTTATAAAATACTTAAATCAAGTTTGATGCGTTTTGATATTTTGACCTTGTTTCCAGAAGCGTTTGAGAGTTTTAAAAAAACTTCAATTATTGGTCGGGCTGTTGAGGCGGGGCTTATTGAAATCAACTTATTTGATATCAGAGATTTCACTGACAACAAGCATAAAAAAGTCGATGACGTTCCCTACGGTGGTGGAGCTGGTATGGTCATGATGTGTCAGCCTCTTTTTGAGAGTATAAATCATGTGAAAAATTTACTAAAAGACGAAGCGCCCGTTGTTTTTCTCACGGCTCATGGGACTACTTTTAATCAAGAAATAGCGGAAAAATTTAGCCACGCTGAAAAAACACCAAACCGGATTATACTTCTTTGTGGCCATTATGAAGGCATAGACCAGCGGATAAGGGATCACTTAGTAGATCTGGAAATTAGTTTGGGAAGTTTCGTCCTCACCGGAGGAGAATTACCCGCTCAGATTTTTGTAGATGCGGTGTCCAGGCTTATCCCAGGCGTCATTGGAAAAGCTGAAAGCCATCAGGAAGAAAGCTTTTCACAAAAACTTGGAAGAGAAACAACCGAATATCCACACTACACCAGACCCGAAATTTTCAATGACTGGAAAGTCCCCGAGGTTCTTCTTTCTGGGCATCACGCCAATATTGAAAAATGGAGAGAAGAACAATGTGGACGACTTGAAAAATAACTCAAAATTTGGTATGATGGTCTATAAAATAAACAAAAAAAAATATGACCTCACAAATCACCACAGTAGCCGAAGCCCTCAAACATCCTGAAATTTTCCGTGTTTCAATTTTTGGTTCTGCCCGGACTCAACCCGGAGACGAAGCCTATGAAGAAACCAAAGACTTAGCTTTTGCACTTGGGAAAAAAGATATTGGAGTGATTACTGGTGGAGGTCCTGGTCAGATGGAAGCAGCTAACACCGGCCACCAAGAAGCGAGATCAAAAAACTCAAGCTCTATTGGATTTACGATTCATCTTCCATTTGAAGCGGAAGGCAACGAGTATATGGACGTACAAAAGCACTTCATGAAGTTTGGAAACCGGCTTGATCACTTCATGTCTCTCTCAAACGCTGTCGTTATTACTCCAGGTGGCATTGGGACTTGTCTTGAGCTTTTTTACACGCTTCAACTGACTCAAGTAAAACACATCAATCCAATTCCGATTATTCTAATGGACCCAATGTGGCATAAATTTATGGCACTTATGCACGACGAGTTCATCCCTCGTGGATACGTCAGCCCAGAAGATCTTAACAATGTCTACAGCGTTAACTCACTCAAACAGTGTATCGACGTGATTGATCATTTCAAAGATGAATTTGATCAGTGTGAAGGTGAGATGTGCTCAAACATCGAGAAGTACAAGGTTAGCTAGTTTGCTTTTGCTTGTTTGAAACCCTCAAAGAAAGCCGAGAAAAAACCGTCTAAAACTAGATTATCTTTATCATAGTGCTCGAGTAGCTCTCCCGCGTTGTTTCGGTCAAACATTCTTGCTGGGCATACCAGTACCGCGGAACTCCCGTCTGGTTCTTGACGCTTTGGGTTTACTGGCCCTAAAGTAATAGAGGCCAACCAATCCGCCTTGAAATCTTTTATAGCTCCGCCTTCATTAAACTCAAAGATAGAATCATACGACTTAAGAGCCAAACAACTTTTGACTTTAGTCTCAACGACCTCAAAAGCGACACTCGGTAAAGACATCAGTTTAGAAATAAAAGGACGAGATCTTATCCATTGCTGCTCCATCGTGTCCCAGTCAGATAAGGGCCCCTGGTTAGCATCAAGAGCCTCTAAAATAATCGAGCTAAACTTCACACTTGAACCAAAACCCACAGTATTTAAAAATTCTGTGAGAGAAGAACCATCTGGCACACAAAATTGAAATCCAGAACTGGCATATAGTTGGTAGCTATAGGTACTAAGAGCTGTTTCTAAATTTTCATCTAATTGCTTATCCAGGCTAGCTGGAAGCACTGAAAAGTCGCTATTTTTTTCTTTAAGTGCTTTGAGGAGAAAAGCAAAGTCATCGCCACCTGTCGCTACTTGATCTCTATTGGTATATTCCTCAAATAATGACTTAGCGCCAGTAGATAACGATTCCTCCTCACTTTGCCATAAAAATTGAAGTGAGTGTGATAGTAATTGAAAGGCTTTTTTTTTCGCTAAGGCTAAATCCGAAAGCTCTACTTTTTCTGGATCACCCTTATAAAAAGGACACTTAATTTCTTCTGGGAAATTATCATTTAGCCAGGTTCTAAAATTATCCATTTATTTATAAATAAACTATTCAAATACTAAGTCAACTTTACAGGTTAAATAAAATCAACAAACTCTGGAGTGTAAATGCGAAACAATACTTCACTCTTGCTGCTTCTCCTGCTTTCCAAAAGAGCGGTTTAGCGGTGTTTGTCTAAAAATTTCAAAAACCTAAACTGCTCGAGATTGGAGCGGTTTTTTTAAACCGTTTCGCACAACCCCTGAGATACCGGATCAAGTCCGGCATGACACT